>JBNKNP010000308.1:0-11801 GCA_050293905.1 Desulfobacteraceae bacterium
AGGTGTAAACACATCACTCCTTTTATTGTGATGGAAATCCTTGAGCAGATTCACAGGATGGAAGCCCGCGGGATTGATGTGATTCACCTGGAGATCGGGGAGCCGGATTTTGATGTGCCTGAATGCGTCAACCAGGTCAGCATGGAAGCCTTTTCAAAGAATGAAACCCATTACACGCACAGCCTGGGAGACATAAGGCTTCGCCAGGCCATCAGCGAATATCATTCCGCCACATACGGTACACAGGTCAACCCGGATCATATCCTGGTGACATCCGGTACATCCCCTGCTATGCTGCTGCTCTTTTCAGTATTGATCAATCCCGGGGACGAGGTGATTATCTCCGATCCCCATTATGCCTGCTATGCCAATTTTATCAATTATGTCCAGGGCGTAGCCGTTACTGTCCCTGTGTCGGAGAAGGAAGGGTTTATCTACACACCCGAAGCGATCCGGGAAAAGATTACCGCCAGGACCAAAGCTGTTTTTATAAACTCGCCGTCCAATCCGACCGGGAACGTGATCCCCAAAGACCGGATGCAGCAGATTGTCGATGTTGCAGCGGCCCACGGTCTGTATATTATTTCCGATGAGATTTATCACGGGCTGGTGTATGAAGGACAGGAGCATTCCATTCTTGAATTTACGAATCAAGCCTTTATTCTGAACGGGTTTTCAAAATTATTTGCCATGACCGGCCTCCGGCTGGGATACCTGATTTCCCCGCCTGAGTTCATCCGGGCACTTCAGGTACTGCAGCAGAACTTTTTTATCTGCGCCAATTCCATTGCCCAACTGGCCGGCGTGGCTGCATTAAAAGATTCCGGTCCGGCAGTAAGGGATATGAAAGAACGGTATAACCGGCGAAGGATATATATGATTGACAGGCTCAAGAAAATGGGTTTTCAAATCAAGGTGGAACCGACAGGCGCCTTTTATGTGTTTGTGAATGCAAAGCATATTTCCAATGATTCCTATGCCCTTGCCTTTGATATCCTTGAAAAAGCCCATGTCGGGGTTACGCCGGGAATTGATTTCGGGAGTAATGGTGAAGGCTTTTTACGCTTTTCCTATGCCAATTCAATGGAAAACCTTAAAATCGGCCTGGACCGCATGGAAGGTTATTTAAAAGATCTGTGATGAAAATTAAACAAGTGGAGTTTATAAAAAGTGCAGTAAAACCCGGTCAGTATCCGGAGTATGACTTTCCCGAGATTGCCTTTGCCGGCCGCTCAAACGTGGGCAAATCCTCTTTGATCAATACCTTGATTCAAAGAAAAGATATGGTAAAGACGAGTTCAAAACCCGGATGTACGCAGCTGGTCAATTTTTTTCTGGTGAATGATACTCTTTCTTTTGTGGATCTTCCCGGATACGGATATGCAAAAGTTTCAAAAAAAATCCGGGCCCAATGGCAGCCCATGGTTGAGCAGTATTTAGGTGACCGTCAAAATTTAATCGGCCTGATTCTGCTGATCGATATCCGGCGGGACCCGGGAAAAGAAGAATACGAGATGATGGAATGGCTGGAAAAACATAACATCCCCTATCTGGTTGTGTTGACAAAATCAGATAAATTGTCCAGGACAAAACAGCAGCAGCGTTTAACAGCCATCTGTTCAAAAATTAATCGGGAAAAAAATGCCGTGATCCTTTTTTCGTCCAAAACAAAAAAAGGACGGGATACGGTATTTTCAGAAATTGAAAACCTGATTGATTGGGTTAATGCGGAATAATGACACAACAGGAAAAAAATATGAAATCCGGATTCATCGGAATTATCGGGGCACCCAATGCAGGAAAATCCACGCTGCTGAACCAGGTCCTGGGTCAGAAAATTTCTATCACCTCTAAAAAGCCCCAGACCACCCGGGACCGGATTATTGGAATCGTGAACCAGCCCGGGGCCCAGATTATTTTTATCGATACCCCGGGAATCCATAAAAGCACGTCCCTTTTAAACCAGAGAATTGTTGATGCTGCTCTGCAGGCCCTGGAAGATGTGGATGTGATTCTGTTCATGGTGGATGCGGCGGCCAGAAATTATTCTGCTGAAAAGATGATTGTTTCTCAATTAAAAAACAGTTCTAAATCCGTTGTCCTGGCATTGAATAAAATTGATCTGGTGAAAAAAGCCGACGTTTACGGGCTGGTTGAAGAATTTTCCAGTCTGTATGATTTCAAATCCGTTGTGCCGGTGTCTGCGAAAAACGGCACCCAGGTAAGCAATCTGCTTTCGGAAATCGAACAACTGCTTCCAAAAGGTCCCATGCTTTATCCGGAAGAAACCTTTACCGATGTTTCCGAGAAATTCATGGTCAAGGAAATTATCAGGGAAAAGGTATTCCGCCTGACCGGGATGGAGATTCCCTATTCCAGTGCAGTTACTGTGGATGCCTTTGAGGTTGAAAAAAAACTGATTGTCATCCATGCCAGTATCCACGTGGTCAGGGACTCTCAAAAGGGAATCATCATCGGAAAAAAAGGGGCCATGCTCTCCAGGATCGGTGCCAAAGCAAGGAAAGATATTGAAGAGATGACCGGCCGGAAAGTGCTGTTGAAACTGTTTGTAAAGGTATCGAAAAATTGGAACAGCAATTCAAGACTGCTCAATGAATTCGGTTACTAAAATATGGATCCGTTCTTTTTAGTTGATGAAGCCTGCTTAAAAAAACAGCGGGACAAGGCAAGACAGCTTCGCGGGTCCCAGTGGTGGAAAAGAAAACGATCCACGGGCATTTGTCACTATTGCCGAAAGCAGTTTCCACCAAAAGAACTGACCATGGATCATGTCATTCCGCTAGCCAGGGGAGGAAAATCTGAAAAATTCAACCTGGTCCCCTGCTGCAAAACCTGTAATACGAAAAAGAAACAGCTTCTTCCCAGTGAATGGGAAGAATATATGGTGTCTTTAAAATAAAAAAACACCGCAGAAAAATTTAATTTCCAGCGGTGTTATTTTTTACTGCACAGTCTGTGGATGGTCTGGGCATGCCATTCGCCGCGGCCGGAAAAAGTAGGCTGACCCAGTTCTATCAGACGACCTGCAACCTGATCGTAAGTGGCCCCTTCTTTGCGCATGGTATGAATGATATTCATAATCGCTTCACGGCTCATCAGCTTGGAATCGGTGTCTGCAGTGTCTTTTACTTTTTTAGAAACAATTTTTTTTCTGCGCTTGACTGTCGGTTTTGCCGGCTCGACATCTTTTGCTTTGACCGGCTGGACAGGGGGGATGTCTGTTTTTGGTTCATTGGAGGTCGTATAATGGTGTTTCAACGGCTGTTTAACTGCTTCATCTTTTTGGACCGGGGTATCTGATCCGGGACCAATATGAAGATGGTCGACGATTTTCTCAATGGCAATGACCTGACGTTCGAGCATTTCAGCAGTTCGTTCCTGAACAGTTACCAGATAATCCTGATTGTTTGCCAGAGTCTCAATATGGCGGCTTAAGCTTTCGATGGCTTCAGCCAGCATGGCGGTTACCGTGGATTCGTCCGGAGTGGGTAATTGATTGCCCTGTTGATGGGGAACCGGCGGCCGTTTCATCTGTTGATGCCTGTTATTCGGGTATCCGCCGTAGGATTGAAACCGGGGCGGACTGGTATAATGATAAGAGTTGTCATAGTTTTTTCGTGTTTTGGGGGTTCGCTGTTTTTCAGCCTGCCCATTGCGAAGGCTTTGTAAAAAATCGTTCATGTATCTGATGGTCTCCTTATGCTAATTGATCAGCCCAATATGAATACTTCTTCATATTTGACTGATGACCCTGAATTTCTTTAACCCATTGAATTTAAAACAGTATGTGCAAAAAGCCATAATATGTGTAAAATATTACAGATGGTTAATCATCCTCATATTTACAAATATTGTCAAGCTTTTTTTTGATAAAGTTTGACAAAGTTGGAAAAAACGGTTGCGGATATGCCCATGAAAGGCATGAATTTATTTGAAACCTGATTTTCTTTATGTTACCATCCATACTTCTTATATAATTTAACTCCCTTAAGGACAGGCAGGATGGTTGAAAATAAAGACTATAAACCCCATTACACGATTGAAGATCCAGGTGTTGTCAAAACCGATGTACTGGAAGCGATCCCCTATGCATATTCATCCAAACGAAGCATTGATATTACGATTAAGCAGCCTGAATATACATCGGTCTGCCCCATGACAGGGCTGCCTGATAATGGGTGCATTATCATTCAATACCGGCCGGATCAAACCATTATTGAGCTCAAATCATTAAAATATTATCTGCTTCAGTTTCGAAATGTCGGAATGTTTTACGAACATGTGGTCAATCGCATTCTTGATGATCTTGTTCAGGTCCTGGATCCGTTGAGAATGGAAATCACCGGCGAATTCACTCCCAGGGGCGGGATCAGTTCCATTGCAACAGCTGTTTACGAAAAAGATAAAGTGCTGCAAAAATGATCAGGTTTATTGTTCGCCCGGTTGATTCTCAATCGCGGGGTGGTCCAACCCGGCTTCAAATTCGCGGATCAGGCCCAGGGCATGATTCATTGACTGAATTTTTGACAGGTCTTTTCTAAAAGCAGATGCTCCGGGCAGTCCCCTGACAAACCAGGCAAGTCTCCCGCGAAGCATTTTACAGGCAGGTTCCTCACTGAAAAAATCCACATATAACTTGGTTAAGTACTCCATTTTTCTGAAAATATCCCCGGATGAAGGAACCAAATAAGAGCCGGTTTCACAATACTGGTCAATCTGGGCAAGGATAAAGGGGTTGGCCATGGCTGCCCGCCCCACCATGACTGCATCACAACAGGTTTGATCCAGCATCCTTTTTGCATCTTCCACGCAGTTGATATCCCCGTTGCCAATGACGGGTATGGATAACCTGGACTTGAGCTGCCGGATCAGTTCCCAGTCAGCACATCCTTTAAATCCCTGGGCCGCGGTTCGCGGGTGCAGGGCAATCGCATCCACACCGGCATCCTGAGCGATCCGGCCAATGGTGAATGCATCTTTCCCGGATGCGTCCCATCCTGTTCGGATTTTTATGGTCAGGGGCAGGACAGTGACCTTTCGGACAGCTGTTAAAATTCTTCGGGTCAATTCCGGGTCTTTCATCAGGGCTGCGCCGGCACCCTGTTTGATGACTTTTTTTACACTGCATCCGAAATTGATGTCGATAAGAGAGGCAACATTGAGGTCCTGAACCTGTTCAGCCGCATAGGCCAGATCGGATGGGTCAGCTCCAAAAAGCTGTACGGATAGAGGTGCTTCGTCTTTTTCACTGGCTAAAAGCGCCCGGGTTTTTTCAGACTGGTACACAAGGCCTCTGGCGCTGACCATTTCAGAGCAGACAACAGAGCAGCCGCATTCCTTGACAAGGCGCCTGAACGGCAGGTTGGTGATACCGGCCAGGGGAGCTAAAAATGTTTTTCCCTGGATGATTAAATCTTTTATTTTCATTGAACGCTATCTTTTTTTTGGGATGTATCCATATCCGGGTTGGCATAACAGAACAGGCAGTTATGAAAACACGGATGGCGGGTGTATGACCCGATATCCACAGCACGGGTGCACCCACATCCGAGTTTGGCACGCTGGCCGTAGTCTCTTTGAGCTTCGGGGGTTCCGCCAAACAGGGTTTTTAATAATCTGCCGTCAATACAGGCATTTTCGTACAGGTGGTCCTGGCCGGACAGGCTGGTAAAGAGTTCTCGTTCACAACACAGATGCAAATCAATTTCTTTGGGCGTTAATGTTTTGAGCATCTGTTGAATGATTTCTCTTTTCTCTTCAAGGGATGGCTGGAAGAAAACAAGATCTGTCTGATGGTGTTTTTTTATACGGGCCAGACGTCTGTCGATCTTTTTATAGGAATCAAAAAAGCTGGTCACACATTTTTGAATTCCCAGGCCGGCGGCATGGTCGGCAATTTTATTAAAATCATTCAGATTGTTATGACGCGTTTTATCCTCTTTTTTATTGTTCAATTTTTTTTTTATCGGACCGGTTTTCCTTACCGTATAAAAACAGATGGGGTCAAACCGCCAGGACACAGTCTGGGAGCCAAATCGGTTTGAAAGTGTTTCCATTTGATCCAGCCGCTGATTCAATCCCGGCAGGTTGGGTTCCAAAATTCCGGACTCGGAGTTGACCGTGAAATTGAAATACAGGTTAAAGCCTTTTTTTATGAGGGCTTCCCCGGTCCGGGTCTGTAAAAAAAGGTCATAATTTTTAGACCAGAAAACGATAGAATGAAATTGACTGGTATTGACCGCTACTTTCCGGGAAATTTGAGTGTACGGGTTTGTTATAGTGAACTCTCCTTGCTCAATATGTGCCATGAACCAGTCCAGGTAAAATGCCGGAATATCCGTCCGTCTTGAAGCAGATAGCACTTTTTTAGGGCCCTGGCACATTTTTGTCTCTCTTGAACGTATTTATTTGGAAGGCTTGTTTTTCAAATCGGCAAAAGAAATGATTTGACCGGTGTCCTGTTTTGTCCGGGGTTGAGTGTCCGGGGCCGGGTCCTGCGGCAGCAGCTCATCCGGCGGGCATTCCACTTTTTTTAATCTCATCTGTTTGCCGCCCATGAAAAATTCATCCCCGTTGATGTAATCATCTTTCAGGGTCCAGGTGACCACTTGAAGGGGAATCTGAAGCATCAGCAGTTTAATGTGAAACCAGTCTTTTTTAGTGTCCGGTACAATATTTTCCACTCTGGCAAATGAAACCGGTGATTCTTCAAGATAAATCAGTACAATATCGTTAACGCTGGCCATAAACTCCTCAGGAAGGTTATTTTTTCTTGTTAATTGGCTTCATATAACATAATCTTTTTGTTACGAAAAGAATGAAAACGTTTATGGCCCACTGAGTTGAAAAAAAGAGAGATTAAACCTTTGTCCTGGAAAATGCAACATACCATATGCAGCAGCCCATGAAAAACAGGCACGTTGAACAAAAATGGAAAAATTTTTTTCTTGTGGCTGTTTCAATCTTTATGTCCACTTTGGATTCAAGTATTGTCAATGTGGCCCTGCCTTTTATGATGCAGGACCTGTCAACCGACATCCAAACCATTCAATGGGTGGTTCTGATATATCTGACAACGGTCTCTTCTCTTCTGCTCACCTTTGGTCGGCTATCTGATATCAAAGGGCGCAAACCCGTTTATATCCTGGGGTTTAGCATTTTTACAGTGGGTTCCTTTTTTTGCGGGATGGCAGCCAATCCATGGAGCCTTATTCTTTTCAGGGCAGTGCAGGGCAGTGGTGCCGCCATGCTCATGGCCTGTTCACCCGCCCTGATTGTGGATGCTTTCCCAGCCAGGGAAAGGGGAAAGGCGCTGGGCATGATCGGTGCGGTGGTCGCAGCCGGACTGACCACCGGGCCTGTGGCCGGCGGATTCCTTTTGGAATATTTTTCCTGGCGGTTTATATTTTATATCAATATCCCCATTGGCCTGGCCGCTTCTGTCGGGGCATTGATCATTCTTAAACGGGCCTATGCCGGGTACAAGGATCCCGAACCCATGGATAAAACCGGCAGTCTTTTATTGATTGTCATCCTGTCCTGTCTGATCCTTTTTCTGACCCAGTTGTCAAAACAGGGGTTAGTATCCGTTTTCAGTCTCTGCACATCCGGGGCATGCATACTTGCCACCATCGGTTTTGTTTTGATTGAGATCCGGACTAAATACCCGCTGTTTGATTTTGGCCTGTTGAAAATTAAATTGTTTTTATTCCCGGTGATTTCTTCGGCGATTCTGTTTGCAGCGCTTTTTGTTATTGTTTTTTTAATGCCGTTCTATTTAACCTATCCGTGCGGATTTTCCGCATCAAAAACCGGCGGCATCATGATTGTGCCTTTCCTCTTTTTATTAGTGGTAAGTCCGGTTTCCGGCATGTTGTATGACCGTATGGGATCAAAAAGGATCTGCATGGCCGGAATGAGTGCCATGGCCGTTTCACTGATCTCTTTAACAAATCTTACACCGGATATGGGAACAGGGTCCATCCTGTGGCGGATAGCGTTTGCAGGATTGGGCACGGCATTGTATATCTCACCGAACAATACGGCCATTATGAGTTGTGTCCCTCTTCCAAGGAGAGGGATCGCCTCCGGAGCAGTGGCCACGGCCCGGAATCTGGGAATGGTTCTGGGTGTTGCCCTGGCCGGCCTTGTGTTTTCCAGTTCTTTTGCACAGTTGACAAACGGAGCCACTTTGGAAAATTATGTAAATGAAATGGAGCCGTTTTTTATCACCAGTTTTAAAAGGACAATGATGACCGGTGCACTGCTGGCCGTGATTGGATTGTTCACAACCTTTGCCAGGGGGAAGGAAACCCTGAAATAAAATTATTAAGGAGAATGCCCCATGACCGATTCCAGCCAGGATCATTATGCAAATCTGGATCGAGCTGATGTACTAAGATATCTTTTTCATCCCCGGCGGGATGACAGTTTCCGGCAGCCCGGTGAGAACCGCGAAGATCTGCTGATTCCCCTTGAAGACGACACGCTTTTGTCTGCGTCCTTTCACCATGCAGCCGCCCATAAGGACGGCCCGGTGATCCTTTTCTTTCATGGGAACGGTGAAATTGCCAATGATTACGATGAATTGGGCCGGGTTTACACACAGATGGGCATTCATTTTTTTGTGGTGGATTACCGGGGATACGGCAGTTCCACAGGCAGTTCCTCGGTGACGGCCATGATGAATGACTGCCATGGCGTGCTGAGTTATCTGATGTCGTATAAAAAACGAAAAGGCTACAACGGCCCGGTCTGCCTGATGGGGCGGTCTCTGGGGAGTGCGCCGGCCATTGAACTTGCAGCCAATAGAACCAGTGATATTTCCTGCCTGATTATCGAGTCCGGTTTTGCCACTGCCGGCCCGCTGCTGAAAACACTGGGTGTCAGGATCGAAAAGATCGGTTATGATGAACACTCAGGTTTTGAAAATATTGATAAGATAAAAACCTTTTCCAAACCCTGCCTGGTCATCCATGCACAATATGATCATATTATTCCCTTTTCAGACGGACAGGCGCTTTTTGACGCTTGCGGATCAACACAAAAATTTTTTTTAGAAGTCAAGGATGCCAACCATAATGATATTTTTATCAAGGGCATGACCCCTTATCTGGAACAGATTAAAGCCATCTGTTTTTTATGAGGTTTTTATGAAGGATCCGGTTTTTCATAAGAAAAATCAGGATCGTTGTCAAAAAAGGCGGCGACATTCAAGTGATAAGATTTGAGGGAGCCGCTTTTTAATATTTTTTTCAAAGGCTTTTGACTCCTTTTAAAGGAGGGGCCAAGATAGGTCCAGAATCCTTTCATGCGGCCCGTTAAATGGCCGGGTCCTGGAAAAATGGCTTCATAGTTTGAAAACAGGTCGTCATGAAATGCTTTCAGCCGGTCCTTCCGGTCCAGCTTTTCTTCAATTCCTTTAATATCTTCGGCTAAAAACGGATTGGCAAGCAGGCCTCTTCCGATCATGAACCGGTGAATGCCGGATAATTTCTGCTGTGCAGTCCTGAACGATTCCAGATCAACAATGTCCCCGTTATAGGTGAAGGCATGCCGGCTTTGTTTTGCCGCATTGATAAACGCGTCGTGATCTGCTGTGCCGGTGTACATCTGGGCACCGGTCCGGGGATGGAGGATGATTCCTTCTAAAGGATACCTGTCCAGAACCGGCAGAAGCTCGTCAATTTCTTTTTCCGATGTTCTGCCCAGCCGGATTTTCACCGAGAGCGAGCCGGATATGCCGGGCATTACCGTGTCCAGGAAACTGTCAATTTTTCCCGGATGACACAAGAGTCCGGATCCGCGTTGTTTTTTTGCAATTTTTGAATGGGGGCAGCCCAGGTTCCAGTTGATTCTTTCATGGCCCATGTCGTACAGATAGTTTGCCAGGTAAATAAAATCTTTGGCAACGTTTCCCAGGATCTGGGGAATCACCGGCAATTTTTTGTTTTTTTCAGGAAGGACATCTCTGATTCGTGACGGTTTTAACCGCATTTGGCCCATGGTTGCAATAAACGGGGCAATGGCTTCATCCAGTCCTGAAAAATGATCACAGAAAACGTTTCGATAGGTTACATCCGTAAATCCCTGCAACGGTGCAAGAATGATCTGTATATCGTTGGGATTTACCATGGGAAGGGGCTCACAGGCTTATTGGCACTATTGAAGACAAAAAAATCTTTGACAAACATTCATCTGATAAACTATACACACCTAATGTTTAAATCGTTATTTATATATAACATGAATACGGAATGCAAGGAGTGTTTTAAGGTATGAAAGCGCTTTTCAAAGAAGTTATCCGAACCAATTCAATGGACAATGCCTTGGATGCTCAACGCAGTGCCGAGCAAATTTTTGCCCGGTTAAATTATATGGAAATACCCGAATATTTCAACTGGGCCAAAGAGATATTTGAAGACCTGCATGCCAAAGATCATCCGGACAAGGCCGCCTTGATCTGGACTGACATTGAGACATCCGAAACCCGGACATATTCTTACAAAGAGATGTTGGAAAAGGCTGACCAGCTGATCAATTATCTTTTAGCTTCCGGTGTTGAGAAAGCAGACGCTTTTTACACCATGACTCCGGTTCTGCCTGAAAACTGGTTTGCCGGACTGGCATCGGTCAAGGCGGGAATCGTGAGTGTGCCCACGGCAACAACCATGACCGAAAGAGAGCTGGAATTCCGGTTTGAAACCTGTCCTCCCCAGGTGATCATGGCTGACCCGGAATCGGCCGGGATGATTGATGCCGTGCTTTCCAGGACCGGTAGTGAACCCAAAGTCAAACTGGTGGTGGGCAACCATCCCGGATGGACATCATTTGATGTTATAGATGATCAGAAAAAAACAGCTGAAGCGGCCCGGATAAAGTCTGATGATATTTTGTTCTGTTTTTTTACATCCGGCACCACAGGACTGTCCAAACGGGTCGGCCATACAGCGGTCTCCTATCCGGTAGGGCATTTGTCCACCACATTGATGATGGGACTCGCGCCGGATGATATCCATAACACCTTATGTGAGCCCGGATGGGCAAAATCTGTCTGGTCCGGTTTTTTCGTACCGTTTAATGTGGGTGCCACCACCACCGGGTTCAAGTTTTCAATTCTGGATGGAGAACAATACCTGGATGCTGTTTCAAGCCATGGTGTCACCAGTTTGTGCGCCCGGCCAGGAGCCTGGAGAATGTTTGCCGGTATGAACCTGGAATCGTTCGATCTTTCCTGCTTAAAAGAATCAGTGAGTATTGGTGAACCATTGGATCCCGGAATTATTGAAGCCTGGCAGGATCAGGCGGGAATTTTAATCCGGGAATGTTACGGACAGACTGAATCCACGGCAATGATCGGCAATCTTCCCTGGTTCAAAGAATCCCTGTCTCCCGGATCTTTAGGCCGGCCCATCGGGATGTACGATATGGCCCTGGCCGACAATGAAGGAAATGAAATTCAGGTGGCGGATCAGGAAGGGCACATTGTGGTCAAGCTTGATAAATGGCGGCCCATCGGCCTTTTTTCAAGCTATATCGGTAATCCGGAGACCACAAGTTCCGTGTTTGTGGACCAGTATTATTATACCGGGGACCGGGCCTGTGTTGACAAGGACGGAAACTGGCGGTTCATGGGCAGGGCGGATGATGTGATTAAATCATCCGACCACAGGATCGGACCGTTTGAGGTTGAAAGCGCTTTGATGGAACATCCTGCCGTGGCAGAGGCGGCAGTGGTCGGCGCACCTGATGCAAAACGGTATCAACTGGTAAAAGCCTAT
>JBNKNP010000309.1:0-4420 GCA_050293905.1 Desulfobacteraceae bacterium
CTATGGCAAAGAGGTCACACCCGTTCCCATCTCGAACACGGAAGTTAAGCTCTTTAGCGTCGATGGTACTGCATGGGAGACTGTGTGGGAGAGTAGAACGCCGCCAGATTATTCTTCTAAAGGCCTGTAGAGATCAAACTCTGCAGGCCTTTTCTTTTTTGTCACACCCGTTCCCACACGGTTAAAGGGAACGGATATAATGGATCACACTCCAGATTTCTTCACCCAGCAGTTCATCTTCAAATGAAGGCATTTCCTCTTTTCCAGTTTTTATTTTCCAGAAAAGATCGCCATCAGTGTATCTTTTCAGAACTGGCAGAATCGTTCGGCATGATTATCGCCAAAATTGAAGCACGGGAATATCATATCAGGCAAATCACAGAACATTTGGAAAAGAAGTTTTTCAGGAAATTGATACCGGATGCATTTGCTTCGTGCTTGATCTAAGAAAAATGGATAGCCTTACCAGTGCCGGGCTGCGCACGATTATAAAAATAACAAAACAGTTGGAAAGCTGTAACGGCAGATTTATCGTTTGTTCCCTGTCAGAACATAAAAATAAAATTTTCAAAATTTCCGGGTTTGATTACATCATTGAAATAGCTCCGGACTTGGAGAGTGCCAGAAAACAACTGGGAAGCTGCAGTTGATACAACCTTCTTATCAATAATGATATTTCGTATATTTTTTTACATGTTTTTCTATTCAGTAACAAGATCGGATAGTATTTTATGAATAAGATGTGCAAGGTCTGAGGTTGAAAACGGTTTCATGATAAAACCGGCTGCACCGATCTGTTCTGCCTTGTCATGATCCATAAACGGACTTTGACCGGTAGTGATAATTATCGGGATTTCCGGCCGTATCTGAATCATTTCCCGCGTGAGTTTTTCACCGCTGATTTTGGGCATGGTCATATCCGTAATGATCAAATCATATTTTTCAGGATCAAGTTTAAATTCATTTAATGCTTCTTCCGGATCGTTGAATCCGGCAATGGTGTATCCGATCTTAGCCAGTGTCTTGTCAATGATGCCTGTAACGGCGGGTTCATCATCAACAATAAGGATGGATGCATTTCCGTGTGGGACAGGTTTAATATGTTCCAATTGAGACTCGGATAATATATCAATGGTTGGAAATATAATTTCAAAGGTGGTGTTGTTATCTTTTTGGCTTGTTACAAAAATTTTACCCTGATGGCGTTTAACAATACCGTGAACAACGGAAAGTCCCATTCCTGAACCCTTACCAATATCTTTTGTAGTAAAATACGGATCAAAAATCCGCTCAAGGATTTCAGGTGATATGCCCGGCCCTGTGTCCTGAAAAAGCATTTGGATATAGTTGCCCTGTTCCAGTCCTGCATATTTTTTATCCATCATGGCATTGATGTGAATGTTATTCAGGCTGATACTGATACGTCCGCCGTCTTTTTCCATGGCATGGGAGGAATTAATGCACAGGTTCATCAATATCTGATCAATTTGAACCGCATCCGCTAAAACAATATCACGGCCGGCATGATATTGTTCTTTGATTTCAATATTGGATGGAATAAGTGCCCGCAGCATTTTAAGAGAATTTTTAATCACATCGGAGAGGATGACCGGAACAAATTTTTGTTCTGAATATCGACTGAAACCCAGCAGTTGTCCGGTAATGCCTTCAGCCCTGAGCCCAGCCTGCTGTATTTGCTCCAGGCAGTCAAATACCGGGTTTGATTCATCCAGCTCTGACATGGCAAATTCGCTGTTTCCGATGATAATGCTTAAGATATTATTGAAATCATGGGCTATGCCGCTGGCCAGGGTGCCGATGGATTCCATTTTCTGAGCCTGTCTGTATTGTGCTTCCAAGATTTTTTTTGTTGTGATATCTGTCAGGTTCACCACCATGCCGGTAAGTTTTCCGGATTCGGATTTGTTGATCGCCGCACTGATGATGATGTCCAGACACTGGTTGTCTTTTGTAAACCGTTTGGTTTCAAAAGAGATGGGTTTCCCATGATCATAGAGTTCTTTGATCTTTTTACTAGACAGATTTTTTTGATTATCCGGAACAAAAGGAACCATTTCACCTTTAACTTCTTCCAAGGTCCATCCGAAAATTTTTGTAAACGCCGGGTTAAGATATTGAGGATGCCCTTTTAAATCATACACAATCATGGGATCGGGATTTGCTTCTAAAATCGTTTTCAATCTGGTTTCACTCAATTGCAGAGATAACCGGGCCTGTTTTTGCTGAGTAATATCTTCAATAAAGGATTGAATACCAATGAGCTTTCTGTTGTTATTGTTTTCTTCAAAAATAGATTCAGAGGTTATTTTTACCCATATGATTGCTTTATTTTTGTTGAACATTCTGATCTCATACGGCTCTGCACTTGCCTGTCCTTTCATACGATTAAATTTTTTTTCTTCAATGGTCGGAGTATCATCGGGATGGAAAAGCTGCCTGGTTGTCAGGCTTAAAAATTCCTCCTTATTATATCCGGAAATAGATTCCAGTTTTTTATTTACATAGGTAAATTCTCCTTTAAGGTTCATCGTGAACATGCCTATGGGTGCATGATCAATAAACTTTCTGTGCAGTTGTTCACTTTTTAAAAGTTTTTCTACGGTCTGCGTTCGATCCTTTTCAATGTCTGTGGTTTGAAAGCTCAAATATACGGATATGCCGAGGATGACAAATAAAATGGTGATAAAAATGATATACAGTTCTTCAAGGATTATCTGGATTTCATGCTCCACATCCATGGTGTACAATCCCGTTCCCAGTATCCAGCCCCATGGTGCAAATTCCTTTACATAGGAAGTTTTAGGGACAACCTTTTCAGGCGCATCTTTCCACTGCCAGTAATAATCCACATAACCGCTGCCGTTTTGTTTCACAGCGTTAACCATGGCGATGAACAGAGCATTCCCTTCAGGATCTTTGAAATGGCTTAGATCTTTGCCGTCAAGATCGGGGCGATATGGATGCATAATCATTTTTGGATGCATGTCATTGATCCAGAAATAATCTTTTCCTTCCGGGCCATACCTTAAATGCTTAATTTGTTCAATGGCATGTTGCTGAGCATCAGCAAGCGTTAACTCGCCCTTTGCAACCTGGGATTGATAATCTTTGAAAAGACTGCAGCCACTGTCAACCAACTGTTTGATCGTCTCTTTTTTTTGAACCATCATGTTTTGCTTCAAAGAGGGCACAAATACAAAAAAAATACTGACGACAAACACAATAAAAATCAGCCAGATCGGAAAGATAATTCTAAGTACTTTGAATATGATCGGCTTGTTTTTTGAAATTAACATTCTGCTTTAAAATAATTCCCGTAAAAACCAAGTTTTTCACGAACTGGTCAGATTTATTCATCATTTAAAGCAAATGGACCATACTTTTCTTAATAACACAAGACATTGTTAACAATAAATTAAAATATAGTGTTGACACTGCTTGGATTTGTTGCACCCTTGAATTTTATTCTTATTTTAAAGGGAACAATAAAAACTATGATTCAGGTTGTCTATGGAAAAAAAAGCCAATACACATCATCTTGTTTTAGGAACTCTCAAGGATTTTTTAACCGGACAGGAGGTTCCCGATACCCATGATGAGCGGTATCGCCAAAAGATTGCCAAGAAACTGGTCACCCAAAAAGGTTTTACCCGGCAGGATATTGAAGCCAATATGCTGATTCATGTGGCGGCCGGAGATAAGAAAGCCGGTTTAAAAGCAGATTTCTGTTTATCTGTTTTAAACCGGCGGACTGTCATGATTAAATACGCGCCCGGATCTCTGGTAACCCGCCGGCTGTCCGCCCTGGCATTGTCCAGGATGATTGATCCTGTTCAGATCCCCATAGTGGTGATCACCAATGGTGAAGATGCAGAAATCATGGATGGCAATACCGGATGCGTGATGAGCACCGGGCTTGACAATCTCCCGCATAAAACCCAGCTGGAAGAAAATTTTCACACCTATATTTTTAAACGGATTGACCCTGCCTTATTTGACCAGGCCTCCCGGATAGTCTATGCCTTTGAAGTGGATGGCGCCTGTCCCTGTGATACGGATATCTGCCGGATAAATGATTGACGTGCCCTTTAATTTAACAAAGAACTTTTTTTAAATAAAATCCAGTGTGTGAATGTTTGTTATTTGCGATTATTTCAGGAGTTCCCAGTGCAATAATTTCTCCTCCGTTGTCACCGCCTTCAGGGCCCAGATCAATGATATGATCAGCCGACTTGATCACATCCAGGTTATGTTCAATCACAACGACAGAGTTTTTTGCTTGGGTTAATCGGTTGATGACCAGCAATAATTTTCGAATATCATCGCTGTGCAGTCCGGTGGTGGGTTCATCCATAAAATAGATGGTCTTTCCGGTACCTTTCTTAGACAATTCCCTGGC
>JBNKNP010000310.1:0-2940 GCA_050293905.1 Desulfobacteraceae bacterium
ATATGTGATGGCACTCAAATATTATCCTGAAGAATGTAATTCAAATATCTTATAAATTTTTTTTCATAAATTCAACAATCTCATTTTTCTTTATCGCTTTAATTTTTTTGCAGGATTATTTTCCAGGCTGGAAACCAGGCAGCACCCTGCCAAAATTTTATAATTTTGAGACACTTGTGTGATAAATCCGTCCTAATTTTAAGATAAGATGAACCGTTTAGACATAGGAGGATACCATGAAAAACAAAACATCATCTTTGATTATAAGTATGGTAGTGATCACTTTATTGTCCGCACCCCTTCTGGTTTCGCCGTCCCCGGCTGAAAAATCAAAGGAATCAAAAGCGATTTTCTATGTCTGGTGATATGATGTGGGAAAATCGGCCCTGGCAGGGCTGACAGGTGTTATCCGGGTTGAAAACGGATTTTTAAACGGAAAAGAAATCAACCGGGTGTTTTATAATCCCGGACAAATAACTATTGAAAAAATGGAGGCTGCCTTGAAAAAGGCAGGAACCTATATCGGCACATTAAAATAGCAACACCTACGATCTGTTTTTATAGCACTGCTTTTGAACAGTACCGGTAAAAGAATGCTGACGAAGTCCTTTAAAAGCGAAATTGGTACAGCCTTAAGAAAAGGAAATCAGCGATTCTATCTGAGTTTTGATTTCATTTTTCAGTGAATTCACCCCATCAGATACGGCTTTGCCGGACGGTTTTCCAGCCAATGTCCAGGTCTGAGCCCCGGCCTGATCCATCAGGCTGAAAAACAGGGTCACCAGATAATCATTCACTGCCCGGGAAGCACGGTTTTTGTTTTTTTTCCAGTAAAGAACAGACGCTTTGTCCGACATGGACTTGAGAACAAAACAGCAGGCAAAGGTCATCAATTGTGCCACCCATTCAACCGCAGGGTCCAAAAACACAGCCTCTGCCTCAAATCCGAACAAGCCGCTTTTTTTCAGCCGTCCCTGTTTTTCAAACCGCTGGTATCCCGCGGTTCCGGCCAGGACGATCTGGGTGTGGCCAAGCAGGTTGACGGTCCTGTCCAGGCGGTCCAGCAGCTGGTTTTCTGTTAAAAACGCCATGTTCTGCCGCAGATCTGCCAGCCCGGAATCAGGAACGAACATTAAAAAACCGATTTCAGGTTCAATCCCGTATTTGCGGCAAAGTGCAATGGCCTTTGCCGCCTGATCAGGACCCAGGTGTTTGCCCATTTGTTTCAGCACGGCGTTTGATCCGCTTTCAACCCCCATGAGCAGCGATTCAAATCCTGCTTTGACAAGGGCCTCAAGCAGTTCATCATCCAGATCCCGGGGCCGTGTTTCCATACCGAACCGGATATTCATGGGCGCAATCAGTTTCATTAAGGTCAGTATTCGTTTTTTACCGCCCGCACCGGGTCCGATAAAATTGGGATCACAAAAATAAAACGACGTAACGCCCTGATCCTTTAATGTTTGCATTTCTTCGGCGATATTTTCAGGTGACCGGCCCCGCCACAGGCTTCCCTGATTGTAAAAAGAGGGAACCGGGCAGAAACTGCAATGGTTATAGCACCCCCGGCTGCCGAGGATGGAAACGGTTCCGTTTAGGCAGGATCTTTTGGGAAAGGCAAAGGCATCCGGATCCTTGCAGGGAATCCGCATCAGATTCCAGGCGTCATTGAGGCAGGATGCCTGGGCAAGGCCCCCTATTTCCTCTATATTGATTGTCTCCGGACCGCCACCGGCATCAAGGCATTGGGCCAGTTCAACCAGGGTCTGCTCAAATTCCCCGACAGCAATTGAATCCACAGCCTTCACTGCAGACAGGATCTGCCGGTAAACAAGGGAGGGAAAAAATCCAAACAGGTTGATGTGACCGCA
This sequence comes from Desulfobacteraceae bacterium, assembly GCA_050293905.1. GTDB lineage: Bacteria > Desulfobacterota > Desulfobacteria > Desulfobacterales > Desulfobacteraceae > Desulfobacula. The sequence goes on from JBNKNP010000310.1 coordinate 1,872, forward strand.
GGCCCCGCATTCCTTTAAACCGGATAAAAATTCAAACAGCCGGGGAGTATGTTCCCAGAAATAGACGGCGTTGATGCATAAGAGATCCGGGTGAAAGCGTTGGATCTTTTCTTTGGTATCCTCAAAGGACGCGCCGGGTTGGGCATCATCTAAAAACAAGGTTTCAAAACCGCTTTCATGCAATGCAGATGCTGCGTACCCGCCCATAAGGCAGGACCACAAGGGAGTGCCGGCAATATCGTTGAACCGGGTTTTGGACGGTATCCGCGGATGTTCCAGAACAATAATTTTCATAGCCCTGTCTCTTGTTTTAAGGGATCCATCTTAAATCTTGAAAAGACACCGGCGCTGTGGCAGTAGGCTTCAAATTCATGAAGCACATGGCTGTATTTTTCCGGGTTGTGATAAACCGGGTATAAAAGATCCGTATCCGGGTCCAGAACCCCGGACCGGATCAGCTGCTTTGTCAGCGGTGCTCCGGGATAGAGCCGGACATGATTGAAAATCACGGCCCCCAGGTTGCCGGCCGGATGATGAATCTCCAGCAGCCGGTCCAGCATCTGCCTGGATTGCAGGATATCGCCGTCATCATCTCCGGGCAGGTTCACCAGGAAATGGCACATGGTCAATATCTTTCTTTCCGCCGTCATATGTGCTGCTTCAAGAATCTGGTCACAGGTCAGTTTTTTGTTCAGCAGGTCAAGCCCCCGGGATGTCAATGCATCTGCTGAAAAATAAATGGCTGCAAGCCCTGCTTTCACGGCCAGATCCAGATTACTGCGGGTCAGACTGTCCTCCCTGAAAAAACCGATCCAGCTCACTGCAAGCTTTCTTGAAATCAATTCCCGGCACAGGGCTTCAAAATGGTCCGGAGGACGATTCACCACGCTGTCGGTAAAATGGAACAGATTAATGCCGAATTTTCTGGAAAACATCTGCATCTCATCCACAATTTTTTCAGGGCTTCGAAGCCGCATGCGGGTTCCGCCCAAAAAGGGATACAGGCAGTAAGCGCACCACAAATCGCATCCTCTTTTCCCTTCAATGCCAATGGGGGCGACATAGCTGT
>JBNKNP010000311.1:0-23912 GCA_050293905.1 Desulfobacteraceae bacterium
GAAGAAAATGAATGTTTTTCGTACGGATGAAGACGGCGCAGTTTTTACAACCAGTGACGGGGATACCTATCAGATAACAACTTTTAAGGAAAAATAACCGTGTATTATACTTATTTTTTATTTGCTGCAATTCTTGCTTCGCTCATGTGGTTTGAATGCAGGACAAAAAATCTTCCCCAGTGGTGGGCAGCAATGGTTTTTGCCTCTCCGGTCACGACCCCGTATTTTATTTATAAATCCAGAAAAGAAGCCGGGATGACGCTGATCGTTGTATTCTTATGCGCGTTTTCCATAGTTTCAGTACTTGAATTCTTTTTATATTCCAGGTACATGGAGAAAAATAAATATACCGCGCTGCCGCCGATCACCCGCCAGATCATTATACTTAGCGATGCGCTCAAACAAAGCACCATTAACCTGGACAACGCATTGATTCAACTGGAGAACCTGAGCAAGGTCGAGTCCAGGATTCATGAACTGGAAAAGACAATAAAATTTATCGACAAGCTGAGAACAATCAAGATTGCCAACGACAGGGCTATCGATCGGTTGGTTCTGTATACCAGGGAACACAAAGCCTATTTTGCAAAACAGGATATGGCCTGGGTTTTTAATATTCAGTTTTTTTATAAAAACAGAACCGTGATCCAGCATTATAAAAGTTTAAGCGAATACCTGGACCGTTTTGAAGAACTGCTGCGTTATACCCACCTTAATTTTTATAATATTACCGAGGTTAAAAATCCGGAAGCACTTAAAAACTATGATGAATATTATTTAAGGTATCGGCGGGCTGTTGACACACATAACCGTTTTAATGTGAAACGGATAGAGTTCCAGAACGATTTTTTAAAAAAATACCCGGATATTAAACCCTACCTGCCCGGCGAACGTCAGACGGATACTTTCCGGTTGTGGGGGGAATAGCCTGACCTGGAGCTGGTATGCAGGTATGGTATGATCTGTTTGTTTTTGTTTCCCCCTGATATATCATAGGTGATATTGATAATGGGCACACCCGTGTTCGCCTCTAATTTAACAGCCATGGCTTCTGTTATCATACCAGGGCAGCAAAAGGCCGGAATGGCTTGCACCAGCAGGCTCAGATCAGGATACTCATTGATGATATGGTGGATCTTTAAAATATTGTCCATGGATTCTCCGGTGTGTTCCTGAACAATTCCATATTCTTCCAGAATATTTTCATATGATTTTGATACGATCAATTCTTCCGGATTTAAAAAAGGTTCAAAATAGGGATAATATTTCTTTTCCATGGCCTGCATGACCACCAAAAGTGCCTTGTTCGATATCAGACTCAGGTATTTTCCTTCTTTAAACCATTTTTTAAAATATGAATTAGCAATAATTTTAACATATTTATAATAGGGGGTCGTGACGGCTTCCCCGCCGTTTTCTTCAATAAAGTGAACAAGATTCTGATTCATGACCGGATTGTCACGCACATAAAGGTCGCCGAAAATGCCGACTTTGGGCCGGGTTTCCTTTTTTGTGTCAATGTCCAGAAACAGTGCCTTGCATTGTTTGAGCGCTGTCTCTTTTGACAGGGAATGCTCGAACGTACGGCATAATATATCCAATGCTGTTTTAAGTGCCTGATCCGTTCTGCCCTTGATCTTTTCATAGGGCCTGATTCTGCAGCCCACACTTCTGAGCAGGCCGCCGAACATATAGGCGTAGTATGCTTGTGTGGACGCTTTAAATGAAAGATCAAACAACGATAGTTCGCCTTTATAGATATGGGCATTTTCAAATCCGTTTCCGGCCTGATTCAGAATGTTCTGAATATGAAATGGGTACATTTTTATATTACAGGCAATTTCAGATGGATTGAGCCACAGGGTGCATGAAGACGGATCCAGCCGGTTCTTTTTAACCGTATGCATAAATGCGGCTGCCACAGCGTTCAGCGGAATGCATTGCCCGGAGTTGCTCAACATGCCCTGCTTAAGTGTTTCAGGGGTTTCTTCCATTAAAACGGCATCATAGCCTTCCTTTTTAAATACAGATACCAGAAGGCGACCGGAAAATTCGTCCCAGTTTGGGAAAATGACGGTTTTAAGGCCGATTTTTTCCAGAAACCTGGGATGAAGCCTGGAATAGTCTTTTACCGTATATGGCTTGGATGACTGTCTGTGATTTGAAAATGCCTGCACTGATGCCTCAATACGCGTCTCATATCCGACACTGGAATCATGTTCATCCAGTTCAAGAACCAGGTAGGGTTTATTTTCATTTTCGAATATTTTTTTAACATACTCAATGGTAAAGGAATCAGGAGCGCATTTAAAGGAACTGACATATACCGGATACAGATTTTCTGTCCGGGCGCAGTAAAAGGCTGCTTTTAAAATTTGAGCAGCGTATTTCCAATGGATTTCCTTAAGCAGCGGGTCAATGGGAGAAAAATCACAGGTTTCAAAATCCAGCATATCCTGGAAAAAGGTTTGTACACCAAGATTCTCAAACAATAACGGAATATTATGATTCATAGTGTCGCTCAGGACAGTATAGGGCCTTCCCAGCAAAACCACTTGAAGCGTTTTGTTTTCCTGTATCCTTTTTTGAGAGATCGTTTTTAACCGGGTTGTGGTTTCTTTTTTTATTTCCATGGCCCTGTCAAATGCCGATGAGATATCAAAAAACGAAAAGAGAAAATCAGAGGAGATGTTTTTTAATACCTTGTAAAGCTCAAGCTTGGTATGGAAGGTGGTGTATAAATATTTAATGAGCGGGGTTACAACCCGTTTTGAATCGACAGTTTTTGAATCAACATTGGACATACAAGATATCAGAGATGGTGCAAACTGGGTATAATAGCAGTACTGGCGGCGCCGGTCCCGGGTGTCGACTTTGTCTTCAAAATAAAAGGGTAAAAACACATAATCTGCCTTTTCAAGCAGATAATCTACATGGCCGTGAAGTGAGACAATCGGTGCGCAGAACTCGGCTCCTGCAGTTTGTTTTCCTGTTTTAACCGGCTGTTTCAGTGTTTGGCTGGATATGGTTTTAATCCCCAGGAACCCGAAAAAACTGCACCAGAAATCATGATCTTCAAACATATGGAGCGCATGGGGGATGCCCATGGTAAATTCATGCGTTATCTCTGGCGGATCTGTTTTTATTTTAGCGGCTTTTCTCACCTTCATCAGACTGTGGCCGGCAGGTTTTGAAATTTTTTTTCGAGTATCATAATCCCTGCCGCAGAGAAATCCGTAGGCAAGGGGCTTGTTATCAACATGGATTGTGGTCAGTTTGCAGTGATTAAAGCACAGTTTACAGGTTTCCCGGCTGACCGGTATTGTCTGTCTGTACAGATCAAATCCCCTGAAACCTGATCGAGAGATTTTTTTTGCTTTTAATAAAAGTGCGATTCCCAAGGCGCCTGTGAGGTGACAAAACTGCGACACATGAATGGGTTTGTTTAATTTTTGTTCAAAGGCTGCAACAAGGGCCTTGTTTTTAGCCGTGGCCCCCTGGAAAACGACACAATTGCCAATTTTTGACATATTGGCGACCTTGGTCAGGTAATTATCCCGGACAGAATGCAGAACAGAACCTAAAATTTCATTTTTTGTGTATCCTTTGGTCAGGAAATAATTAATATCACGTTCCATAAAAACAGTGCAGCGGTCACTGGAGACAGGAGAGCTGATGCCCTGTGTCCTGTCTGAATAATCTGACAGGGGGCAGTCAAGTTTTTGAGCCTGTTCTTCAATAAAAGAACCGGTCCCGGCCGCACAGACCGTATTCATTACAGAAAACGTGACCATACCGTCTTTGAGCTGTGTGAATTTGGCATCCTGGCCTCCGATTTCTATAATGGTATCCACTTCCTTGTTTAAATGAACGGCAGCCGTGGCATGGGCGGTGATTTCATCAGGTTCTATATCAGCTCCAATTAACCTGCCGCTGATCCTTCGACCGGATCCGGTGGTACCGCAACCCAAAATATGAATATCAATACTATTTGATGAAAAGAAATGATCATAGGCTTTGAAAAGCTGTTGAACCGCATGAATCGGTCTTGAGGCTGTTTTGGTATACAATCCGATAATCGGTGTTCCGTGCTCATTAATTAAAATGCTTTTGGTGCTGGTGGAGCCGACATCGAGCCCGAGGTATCCGCGAATGGTATCCATATTGTCCGGATTTTCATAGACATCTGCTTCGACCTTTTTAAATGTATAAGAATCAAATGCTGTGAAGTCGGGATACGCGGATTGCTTTAATTTTAGAGCCGGGCAGCTGGGTATGGACTGTTTATCCGACTGCCCGAAAATGTCATCCTTTGACCGGATGTCCATTATTTTAATGGGTCTGTTTTCATACAGACGGTCATACAGGCACAAGGCTGCTCCGGCTGCCGAATAGACACGGGATTGCGGATCAACAACAAGCGGTATCCCAATGATCTTTTCTATATGGTTTTTAACGGACAGGTTTTTAGAAACACCGCCGCAGAACAGGATTTTTCCTGAAACTTTTCTTTGGGTAAACAAGGTATTCACGATATTTTTTGCCAGTCCCAGGCACAGACCGTCACAGATCTGATGAATATCATATCCTTCCTGCTGGGCATGAATGAGGTCTGTTTTCGCAAATACGGAACAGCGGGTGGCAATGTCCGGGATTTTTTTTGTATTGGACATTGCTTTTTGGCTCAGTTCCTCTGATCCGTTCATCAGATGCAGCCGCCTGGCCTGTTGATCGAGAAAACTGCCGGTCCCTGCTGCACAGGACGTATTATGCCTTGCACCGATATAGTTCAGCTGCCTGTCAAACCGGCTTAATGAAAACTTCTCACCGCCGATGTGCAAAATAGCGTTAAAAGAAGAATGAAATTTTTTCGCCGCCCGTATCAGTGTAATCTGTTCATCAAAAACAGCGGTTCGTTTGATCATCTCGGGGGTTGATTCAGAGCAGGCGATATAGACGACCTGTGTTATGTCGATTAATGACAGCATGTTAATCAGTGTCTGTTTGACTTCACCGAAATGATGTCTGCTGTCTGAATGACCGAATTGCCCTTCAATGGACAGCAAAGAAATATGGATTGACACCGATCCGACATCTATCCCTAAAATCCATTTGTGTTTATCTGCTTCCATATGGTATCCTCTGTGAACGAAGTGACAGGCCTGAATATATTGTAATCATAGAATATAGTGAACTCTAAGATGAATTTTGATTTGTGTCAATTTATTTTTTTTAGCCTTGTTTTAAATCTTTAGCGCGATGACGGTAACGCAACACAGGTCTCTTTGACGGCGACCAAAGTTGGAATCAAAGATTGTTTTTTTATGATTAAAGCGGTATACAGGTATCCATTATGTTCAGACAGACCATCCGGAAAATCGGCCAAAAAGCAATCGCCCTGCTTGAATCCACCGGCAGAATTACCTTGTTTTTTATAACAGGGCTGATAAATGTTTTTGTTCTTCCCTTTCAATGGAGCAAAGTGATTGATCATACCTGGTTTATCGGAAGCAAATCCATATTTGTTATCCTTTTAACCGGGATTTTTGCCGGGATGGTCATTGGTCTTCAAGGATATTATTCTCTGGTCAAATTCGGCTCCGAAGCGACCCTGGGAACGGCTGTCGCACTGACCATGATCAGGGAACTTGGGCCGGTATTAACCGCCATCATGATCGCTGCCAGGGCAGGATCGGCCATGTCCGCTGAAATCGGTGTCATGAGAATTTCAGAGCAGATTGATGCACTCAAAACCATGCATATCAACCCGGTCCGGTTTTTATTTTCTCCCAGAATCATCGCATCCGTTATCAGCTTTCCGTTATTGACAGCTATTTTTGATGTGGTGGGCATCTTTGGCGGATATATCTCAGGCTCTTTAATTCTGGGGATTAACCGCTATGAATATATGGACAGAGTGATCAGCAGTGTCCAGATTGACGATATCGCCGGCGGATTCTACAAAGCCTTTGTCTTTGCGTTTGTCGTGACCACCATCTGCTGTTACCGTGGATATTATACCCATTTATTCAGCGGCTTCGGCGCAAGAGGAGTGAGTCTGTCCACAACCAATGCCGTGGTGCAGTCCTGTGTATTTATATTGATTTTTGATTATGTCATTACCTTTATGCTGGTGTAGCCATGGATCATCCCCTTATCGAATTTATCAATGTTACCAAAGAATTTGGCCCGCAAAAGGTGTTAAAGGGAGTTAATCTTCGAATATATGAAGGAGAGACCCTTGCCATCATCGGGAAAAGCGGTACGGGAAAATCAGTACTGCTCAAGCATATTATCGGTCTTATCCATGCTGATTCCGGACAGATCCTGATTAATGGCGAATCCATTGATCACCTGGAAAAAAATATCATAAAATCATTTCAGAAAAAGCTGAGCTATATGTTCCAGGAAAATGCCCTGTTTGATTTTATGAATATTTATGAAAATATTGCACTGCCGTTAAAGGAAAATCCACAATTTCCAAAGTCTGAAATAAAAGATAAGGTCAGCCGGCATATGGATCAGTTGGGGCTGTTGGGAGCTGAAAATAAATTTCCTTCCCAGTTGTCCGGCGGCATGCGCAAACGGGTTGCCCTTGCCCGGGCGTTGATAACCGATCCTAGCATCGTTTTATTTGACGAGCCCACCACCGGACTGGATCCGGTCAGAAAAAAAAATGTCTATGCCATGATCCGGGAATATCAGCAAAAATTCGGATTTACCTCGATTATTGTCAGCCATGATATCCCCCAGGTATTTTATCTTTCCGACAGAATCGCCATGCTGGAGAATGGGGCCATCCTTTTTTCAGGCTTAAAAGATGATGTGATCCAGTCACACAACAAAATATTAAATGCATTCATCTCCGGCCAGGACTTCAAGAATGACGACTCTCCGGATGAATATGGTACAGACCAGGTAAAGGAAGAATTATGAACAATCCCAAAATAGAATTTTACGTCGGCCTTTTTGTTTTAATTGGTATAATATGCGTTGGATATTTATTTGTTGTTTTAGGAGAGATAAATTTCATTAAATCCAATCAATATCAGGTTGTTGGATATTTTTCATCTGTTTCCGGCCTGGAAGTCGGTGCCCGTGTGGAGATGGCCGGGGTGCAAATCGGTACGGTTTCAGATATCCGTTTTGATAAAAAACAATTGCTTGCCCGGGTTGAACTAAGCATTGATAAAAATATTGACCTGACCGAAGATGTTATTGCATCCGTAAAGACTTCTGGTATAATAGGCCAAAAATATATTGACATGTTGCCGGGTGGGTCTGATGTCCTGCTTGAACCAGGAGATGAAATTGATAATACGGAATCATCTCTGGACATTGAGTCCCTTGTTAGAAAATTTATTTTTACTGAAAATAAATAACCAGCTATATATGAATTGTTCTGTTCAACTTATATTTACAGGTAATTTATAAAAGGGAATCTGCTATTATGGCTAACAAAAAATCTTTTTCAATCTTGACTATCATTTCGATCTTTTTATTGTTTGGGAACGTCGGTAATGCCAATGTTCCGGCAAATACCGGCAACCATTTCCACACCGACCGGTTCACTATCAATCAAAGCGATTTTTTGCTGGCGCAAGCTGATACCGGCGTTTCAGAAGAGGATGACCTTGATGATGAGCTGATGGATGAATTCGAGACGGATCAGGATCAGGTCACCATCAGTGATCCGCTCTATTATTTTAATTATGCCATGTATTCATTCAATGATGTCTTTTACCTGTATTTATTTGAACCGCTTGCCAAAGGATATAAGGCTGTCACACCGACAACATTTCGAAAAGGGGTTAAAAATTTTTTTTATAACCTTCTGTTCCCGGTTCGTTTCGTCAACAATCTATTGCAGGGAGAAATAGCAGATGCCGGATCCGAAGTCGGCATTTTCCTGGTGAACAGTACAGCCGGTGTACTGGGGTTTGGCCAGGTGGCCCAGAATAGTCTTGATATGCAGACAGCAGATGAGGACCTGGGCCAGACATTCGGTGCCTGGGGAATCGGCAACGGGTTCTACCTGGTTCTGCCCATTCTTGGACCTTCCTCCCTCCGGGATGGTATTGGGCTGGTCGGAGATTCATTTTTAAAACCCATTAATTACCTTGAACCATGGGAGCTTTCTCTGGGCGTAAATGCCTATGAAAGACTTAATAAAACCACCTTTTATATCGGTGATTACAAAGCATTGAAAGATGCGGCAATCGACCCGTATGCCGCGTTAAGGGATGCTTATATTCAAAACAGGGCTGATAAAGTTAAAGAGTAAGGATGGGGATTACAGCCTGAACAGGTCTGTCCGGCGGTTTGGCAGAAAGTATCGCATCTTGTGGGATCTGAATTCGTCCAGAGACGTCCGGTCTATGCTGATCATGTGAATATTTTCCTTGTCGGACAATGATTTTGAAATTACGTTTCCATCAGGTCCGATAAATAGACTGATTCCCGGAAAATCCAGGTTTTCGTGATTATTTCCAACCTGGTTGCACGCCACAATATAAATCCCATTGTCAAAGGCTCTGGCAGTCAGATGCCTGACCCATGACAGGTACTTTTCTTTGGAAGTTCCCCGTGGAGACGCATGGGGAATAAAAATGATATCCACGTTCTGCCCGGCCATGGCCAGGGATAATTCAGGGAAATGGGCATCATAGCAGAGCTGGACGCCAAAAGTCAGTCCATGGGACTGAAAAACCTTTATTTGATTGCCTGCGGAAAAATATTTTTTCTCAAATGGAGCAGTATGAATTTTCCGGTAGGTCCCCACTTCCTTTCCCGGTGAAAAGATAAGATGGGAGGCATATATTTTCCCGTTATCCTTTAGTTTTTCAGCCAATCCGACAAGAAGTGTGACGTTTTTTTCATGGCAGATATCTGAAAACAGTCCTGTCAGGTCCGGCTGAATGGATTGGCTGATATGGCGGATTTTCGGTCCGGTGACATAACCGGTCAGATTCATTTCCGGAAATACGATAAAATCAGCCCCAAGTTCTGCGGCCTGGTCAATAAATTCCAGGCAATTTCTCAGGTTTGAATCAAATTGTCCTGCAATGCAGTTCTGTGTAATTAATGCCGCTTTAATCGGTCTCATAATTTAAAATTAGCGCTGATTTTAAATACCCGAGTTGCCGGAAGGTTTAAAATAGTATTCACACCTGTAGATTTTCTGATATCTTCCAGGTTCTTTTCAATAATTTGAAAAGAAGGGGCTATAAACGTAAACCATATATTAAATTTGTGGTCTCTTAAGTAATTGTGGGTGACGCCGGAATAGTCATTTACGGTCTGTGTAAACAATTCAATTTTATCTTTCGGGACCTGGGCTGCGCACAAAGTGGAATGGTACCCCAGTTTATCCGGACTGAAATTTCCCCCGATGCGTCGAATCAGCATATCTTTTTTCATCTGGGAAATTCTTTGAATCAAATCATTTTCTGAAAGACCAAGTTTTCCGGCCAGTATTTTATAAGGCCGTGCATCAATAGGGAAATTGAGCTGAATAGTATTTAGGATTTTTTTGTTTTCAGAATCAATGTTCGACATGGCTAACCACTCCTGTGACAATGATGAGCTCAAAAGGATTAAACTCAAAAAGGCCCTGCATGATTTATGCAGGGCCTTTTTTCGACGCTAATCAAAAATAACTTGAGCTACTGATGACTATACACATCCGGTTGGTTTGGGAAGACCAGCCATTTTACAAGCACCTTTACCAGGGCCTGAGGGGAAAAGTTCATAGATGTGTTTCAGTTTAAATTTGGTCAATTTGGAAAGAACACGGACCATTGGTGCAATACCATTTTTTTCATAGTAGTCCTGGAGAACTTTAATCATTGTCCAGTGTTCGTCTGTTAACTCGTCAATACCTTCCTGACCTTTTACATAATCAACCCACTCGTCAGAGTAAGAATTATAATCAAGAAGGAACCCATCTTCATCTATCTCAAATGCTTTACCATTAAACTCGACTGTTGCCATTTAAAATTTCCTCCATTAAAAAAATTTTCGACCTATGATTTTAAGACCAACTGTCTTATCTTCAATAATTAAAGACTAAACTTATAGTAAGCATATATAATTGTCAATATAAAATGCATTCGGATTAATAATCTTTGAGTCTGTGAATTCTATAATGCAAAAGAATATGTTATAAGGCTATCCTATCAGGCTTTTGTTGTGAACCGAAATAAACTTTTAAAGACGCTGTTTATGAACAAAATTGTTGTGATCTGCGGTCCAACCGGAATCGGAAAAACATCCTTTGCAATCAAAGTTGCACGCCGGTTTAACGGGGAAATCATTGGGGCGGATTCCATGCAGATCTATAAATACATGACCATAGGAACAGCCAAACCCGAGGCTGAAGAATTACTGCAGGCCCGGCATCACCTGGTTGATTTTCTTGATCCGAAACTGGAATTTGATGCAGGCCTGTTTATGAAAAAGGCGGATTCTGCCATTAAAGATATAACAGATCGCGGCAGACTGCCGGTCATTGCCGGCGGGACGGGCCTTTATGTGAGAGCGCTTTTAAACGGCCTTTTCCGTTCACACCCCGTTTGTGAAGAAACACTGGAGCAACTCACCCGAGAAGTGGAAAAAAAAGGGCCGGAATCCATGTATAAAAGACTTGAAAAGTGTGATGCAAAAGCTGCTAAAAAAATTCACCCCAATGATACCTTCCGGGTGATCCGCGCACTGGAAGTCTTTATCACTACAGGACAAAAAATATCTGATTTTCAAAAAAAGCATGATTTCAAGGAGAACCGGTATCCTCACATCAAAATCGGTCTTTACATGGACAGGGAAAAATTATACGAGCGCATCAATAAACGCGTGGATATAATGCTGGAAAAAGGATTGCTTAATGAGGTCAAGACACTGGTTGAAAACGGATACGGGCTTGATTTAAAATCCATGCAATCCATCGGATATAAACATATGGGACTTTATCTTGAAAAAAAAGTCGACTGGAATGAAGCTGTCCGGTTGTTGAAACGCGACACCCGGCGGTATGCTAAAAGGCAGATGACCTGGTTCCGAAAGCAAACCGATATCCTCTGGTTTGAATGCTGCGAGTTTGATAAAGCACAAAACCGGATAAAAGATTTTTTGACATAAGATACAAATTTACATATAGTCCCTATTTTAAACCCAATGGTTATTCCCGGTTGAACTATAAATATTTAAGAAAAACGTATGAATATAAAACTATCCCATATTTGGCGTTATCGTACGCTTTGGTTTGTGCTTTTCAGTCTTGTCTTAAGTTCCTGCACCCAGTTTCAGGGTAAAAAACCCCTGGAAACAGGCAGGCAGATTTCGGGTAAATCCGGCGAAGTCTATGATGAAAGACAGGCTTTCAGGCCCAAAGTGTCCCTTTATGATATCCTGTCTTCGGAAGCCAGAAAATTTGCTGTTCAAGGAGATTTTCAGAATGCACTTTTTGTTTACAACCAGGCATATGCCCAGGCTGATGAAGAACAAAAACAAGCGCTCGTTCCTCAGATTGAAACCCTCCTGGCCCAGACACCCAGCAAGGATATAGAACAATTTGCCGGTATCGCAAATATTTCAATTCCACAGGGCCTGCTCCAATACTGGCTGGGATTGACACTTGCCCTGGAAAATGAAAACTTTAAATCAAAACAGGTTCTTGACTCGTTTTTAAAAAATTATCCCGACCACCGTTATTTTAGCGATGCCTCAGATCTGCTTGATATTGTAAACAGGGCGTTATCCAGGGAAAACACCATTGGGTGCCTTTTGCCGGTTTCCGGCAAGTATGCTGTTTTCGGCGAACAGGCACTGGCCGGAATCCAATTGGCCGTGCAGGAGCTGACACAAAAATATGGTTCGAAATTCAACCTCATCATTGAAGATACCCAGGCGGATCCTGTGAAAGCTGCTGAAGGGGTAGACAGGTTGGTTGAAAAAAATGCAAGGGCGATTATCGGGCCGCTGCTCACCACTGAAACTGCAGGTCAGAGAGCCCAGGCCCTTGGCATTCCCATGATTGCACTGACACAAAAAGAAGACTTTGCCGAACAGGGAGAATTTTTATTCTCTAATTTTATTACACCGCAAATGCAGGTGCAGACGCTGGGATCATACTTGTTTGGTGAACTTGGCATTACTAAGGTGGCCATTTTATATCCCAATGAAAAATACGGCAAAAAATATATGGACCTTTTCTGGGACATGGCAGAGGAATACAACGTACAGGTGGTGGGTGCACAGATGTATGACACAAAGGGAACGGATTTTACAAAGCCGCTTCAAAAACTGACAGGAGAGTTTTATCCGTTGCCTGATTTTTTAAAGCCTGAGCCGGATGATCCTGCAGATACCGACCCTGTTGACAATGAGGATGCCGAAACGGGCAGAAAAGAACCTGTTAAAATCGATTTTCAAGCACTTTTTATCCCGGATTCCCCGTCCAAAATAAAACTCATCCTGCCCCAGCTTGCCTTTAACGACATCACAGGTATTTACCTGGTCGGAACAAATTTGTGGCATCATCCGTCTATGCTTAAAAAGCAATTGCGGACATATACTAAAAATACCATCATTGCGGACGGCTTTTTTGACAAGTCCAGGAATCCCGCTACAATTGACTTTTCAAAAAATTTTGAATCTCTGTTTGACCGGAAACCGGGTTTTTTAGAAGCTGTTTCTTACGATACCGCCGGTATTTTATTTTCACTGATGATGGATGAGAGCATTGATTCTGCCCATGCACTGAAAACCCAATTACAGGGCGGGAGAATTTTTGAAGGTGCCACCGGTGTTACCGTGTTCGATGAAAACGGCAACGCCCACCGCCGGCTTTTTCTGATCACGATTAAAAAGAACAGGTTTATAGAAATCAGTCGCTGATATAGGAATCCTGGCCTGTGGCCTCAAGCACGGACTGCCATAAGCGGCCCCTGGGATCTAAATTTTTTCTTTTTCCTGCCGAGGCCTCCATGGGCACATGAACATACTGGCTGTTCCATGAACTGATGAGCAACTTTGTTTTCCCGGCCATTCCTGCATGGACGGCCTCTCTTCCCAGAAATCCGCAGAAAACGCTGTCATTGGCATTGGCAGGAAGACTTCTGATGATGTAACTGGGATCAATATATTTCAGTGAAATCGGAATATCTTTAGATTTGAACCACTGGGATATTTTTTCTTTGAGAAACAACCCGATATCCTGGAGTACAATATTGCCGGACAGATCATATTTTGTTTCATGTTCATCAAACAGGTTCTGTCCGGCTCCCTCAGCCACAATAATCACGGCATGTTTCCGGTGAAGGATTCTGTTTTCCAGGGCCTGTAAAAATCCGGTTTTTCCATAGAGGAAAAATTCAACCTCAGGAATCAGGACAAAATTTGCATCCTGCTGGGCCAGGGCGGCAGTGGCTGCCAGAAAACCCGAGTGTCTTCCCATGAGTTTGATCAATCCAATACCATTCGGATAGGCAATCGCCTCGTTATGAGCACCCCGGATGGCAAGAGTGGCAACGTCCACTGCCGTATCAAAGCCAAATGATCTGGAGACCAGGTAGATGTCGTTATCAATGGTTTTGGGAATGCCGATCACGGATATTTTTAAATGCTGTTCATCAATTTCTTCGGCAATCCGTTTTGAGGCCATTAAGGTGCCGTCACCGCCGACCATGAAAAGGATGCCGATATTCAGGCGCTCCAGGCAGTCAATGATTGCGCCGATATCCTGCGTTCCCCTGGAGGATCCCAACACAGATCCGCCGGTATTCTGGATGCCGGACACAAAATCAGGTGTTAGACTAATCACATCATGGCCATACTCGGGAATGAATCCCTGCAGGCCATGCTTGATACCGTATATGGTTTTCACATGATAAATATGGTGCAGCTCGAGAACAATGGACCGGATAATATCGTTTAAGCCGGGACAAAGGCCGCCGCAGGTGACAATGGCACATTTAAGCTTACTGGGGTCGAAATAAATTTTTTCACGGGGGCCGGCCGGATCCAGGCTGACAATTTTTTTGGTTTGATCAAGGTGATCCATCCTGCCGTCAACAATGATCCGTGAGGCATCGGTTACAAAACGTTTTTCCGGTTCACCGGTTCTGGTATGCTCCTTGAGCGGAGAAGGTATTCTTGCAGGCCCAAGTGTGGGGATGTCAGTGGAAAAATCATAGGTTTTCATCAACTGCCTCCGTTGAATTGAAAAGATCCTTTGCCCAGAATATCATGCAGATGCAGCAACCCGTCAAGTCTGTCCGACCTGTCAACAATGGGAAGTACGGTGATCTGGTGTCTTTCCATTAAATTGAGTGCATCATATAAAAAACAGTCTGCAGTCAGTCGGTGAGGATTCTGTGTCATGATGGATTCAACCGGACTGTCGTAAAAATCAATTTTTTTGTCTGCAACGCAATGGCGGATATCTCCGTCCGTAATAATCCCCATCAGTTTTTGGGCAGGATCAAGGACAAGAACGGCGCCCAGGCTGAATTGATCCATTTTTTCAAGGGCTGTTCCCATGGTCGTTCCCATGGCGACCCAGGGGACTGTGGATGCATTAAACATGATTTCACCCACCCGGCAGGACAGTCTCTGGCCCAGCATTCCGCCTGGATGAGATTTGATGAAATCACTTTTTTTAAATTTTTTTTGATTGATCAGCACCACTGCAAGAGCATCCCCCATGGCCAATTGAGCTGTCGTGGATGAGGTGGGCGCCATGTTAAAGGGGCAGGCTTCCTTATCAACACCGGTATAGATAACCACATCGCAGATGCCGGCCATGCTTGAACTCCGGTTGCCGGTGAATCCCGCCACTTTGCAGCCCATTTGTTTGATTACCGGCAGCAGTTGAATCAGTTCGGTTGTTTCACCGCTGTTCGAAATTCCTATAAATATGTCATCTTTACTCACCATTCCCAGATCTCCGTGCAAAGCTTCAACCGGATGAAGGAACATGGCATTGGTTCCTGTACTGATGAGCGTGGCCACAATTTTTTTTCCAATCAATCCTGATTTTCCTATGCCGGAGATGATCACCCGGCCGCTTGAACGGCAGATGTCTTGAACCAGGGTCTCAAAACCGGTGTCAATATGCCGGCATAATTTTTTGATACTATCAGCTTCAATTTGCAGGACTTCTTTTGCTTTTTCTATAATCATGATCTTGTTTTTTAATTTTTAATTGAAAAGGCTTGTTATCCTCCAATATATACATTACCTGATCTGATTTTCATATAAAAAAATTATCCTTCAAGCAGGAGTTCAAATATTGACAGTTTATAACCGCTGTGATATGTATTTGAGGTTAAGGTCCTAAAGAGGACAGTTCAAGAATCAATAATGATTGATTAAAAAGACTTGTCCGTATTTTTTGATCAATCCCAAATATTAGGATTAATTTACAGGATTATAATTATGATTTGTACAACAGTTCGCGAAGGGGATGATTGTGTTTTCATGACTGCCAAAGGATGCAGCTATAATGAAGGCGCCTGTCTTCCCATTGTTGATGAATGTAACGGATGTCAGAGAACATCTGAATTTCCAACCGGTGTATATTGTGTTGCAGCCCCGGATCCGTCTTTGAAATGGAAAAACGGAAACTGCAATGTTGCCACCCATGTGAAAACGGTTGAAGCTACAAAGAAACAGAAGATCAACCCGATCAAAGCATCCAAGAGACGATAGTTTTCATATATCAGTTTTATTTAAACTCTGTAGTTTTTTTCAATAAAACTGCAGAGTTTTTTTTGGCTGCAATGGTTCACCATGGCCCCCGGAATGAAAAGAAAGGATGGATACCTGCTGGTTGTAAAATGATCTAAAAGAAAGCTGCTGTTCATGATGTTCACAGAAAAACACGGTTCTAAAAATATTGCTGTAGCAGGAAAATGGCTCCTATATTTTGTTTTAATCGGTGTTATAGCCGGTGGCGGTGCGGTTGTCTTTCATTATTTATGCGGCCTTGGCATGCATTATTTTCTTGATTTTCTGGCTGGATACCGCCCCGAACCCCCTGCTGGCGAACACTTGCTGCTTTCCCACACCCAGACACCGTTCAGGCCATGGGTGCTTTTATTCCTGCCTGCTGTCGGCGGGATTGTCAGCGGCTGGCTGGTATATACCTTTGCTCCGGAAGCAGAGGGACACGGCACAGATGCTGCCATTGATGCTTACCATCATAAAGGCGGTATGATCAGGAGCCGGATTCCCTTTATCAAAACCATTGCATCCACCATCACACTGACCACAGGCGGTTCCGGGGGCAGGGAAGGGCCCATTGCACAGATTGGTGCCGGTTTTGGATCATTTTTAGCCACGCGGTTGAAACTGTCGGAAAGAGAGCGCAGAATAATGATGGCCGCCGGCATCGGAGCCGGAGTCGGCAGTATTTTCCGCGCACCCCTGGCCGGCGCTCTTTTTGCCGCTGAAGTCCTTTATCGTGATCCGGATTTTGAATCTGAAGTGATTATACCCGCCGGTATATCTTCGGTGGTGGCTTATTGTATCTTTTGTCTGATCTTCGGATGGGGATCATTATTTGAATCCCCGGCCTTTAAATTTCAAAATCCGCTGGAACTTGGCCCCTATATTGTTCTTGTTTTCGTGCTCGTTCTTACTGCAGTTCTCTACATTAAAATTTTTTACGGTGTCATTGACCTGTTTAAAAAATTGAAGGTTCCCAATCATATTAAACCTGCTATTGGCGGATTGATTACGGGAGTCATAGGGTTTTTTCTGCCGTACACCCTTGCGTTTGGTTACGGCATTGCACAGCAGGCTATATTTAACCAGGTAGCATGGCAAACACTTCTTCTGCTGGCTTTTGGCAAAATATTAACCACGTCTTTTTCAATCGGTTCAGGTGGCAGCGGAGGGGTTTTCGGTCCGTCCATTGTTATCGGCGGTGCCATGGGCGGAGCTGTGGGAAAAATATTTAATATCCTTATCCCTTCTGTTGTAGCCCATCCCGGGTCTTTTGTGATTGTCGGCATGGCAGGGTTCTTTGCCGCCGCATCCAATGCACCGATTTCAACCATAATATTTATATCCGAGATGACGAACTCATATCACCTTCTGCTTCCCAGCCTTCTGGTCTGCTCTCTGTGCTATCTGCTCAGTCAGAAATGGACGATTTTTGAAAACCAGGTAAAATCCCGAATTGATTCACCAGCCCACGCCGGGGAATTTATGATGGATATTCTTCAAACGCTTAAAGTTGAAGATTTAAGGCATCATATAAAAGAAGTCAGATGTGTAAGGGAGGACATGCGGTTTGTTGATTTTAAACAAATATTTTCAAGTACCAAACAACATTATTTTCCCGTCATGAATCAGAAAGATGAATTCACCGGGATTTTTTCTTCTACAGATATCAGAGAAGTTATTTTCACACTTCATATTGAGCAGTTGATCGTCATGAAAGATCTGATGACCAAGGATCTCATTACAACCACCCTGTCAGAAGATCTGAACACGGTTCTGCTTAAACTGACCCAGAAAAACATTGACGCACTGCCTGTTGTGGATGAGAATGACCCATCCTCACTTATAGGATTGATTTACAGGCGAGATATTATTTCGCATTACAATAAGGTTGTGAACAATATTAAAGATCACTGATAATTGACCTGATAGAGGAAAAGGCCGTGGGCCGGGGCAGTGGGACCTGCCTTGGTCCGGTCACACGCAGAAAGGATAATTTTAAAATCATCCGGCGTGATTTTATGAAGACCGGCCTGAACCAGGGTGCCTGTAATATTACGGACCATATATTTTAAAAAGCCGGATGCGCATATTTTAAAAACAATCCGATGTCTTTTTTTCTTTTCAATCCGGGCAGAAAATACAGTTCGAACAGTCGAGGATCTCGGGCTGCCGGTATTTTCAAATGATTTAAAGTCATATTCACCAATGAGCTGTTCGCAGCAATGATTCATCACATCCGTGTCCAGGTCCTGGCGGACATGCCATTGATACTGTCTGCCAACGGCGGCAGGGTCCTGCCGGTTTAAAATATAATAATTGTATTCCTTTGAAACAGCACTGTACTGAGCATGGAATGTATCATCAGCCCGGTCACATTCCCGGATGACAACGGGCTGCCTGATCAGGCTGTTGACCCCTTTTTTGATTGCCTGCGGCAACAGGTTTGTTTCGGCATAAAAATGGGCCGTCTGACCAAGGGCATGCACACCGGCATCGGTTCTTCCGGACCCGGAAATGGTGATCTTCTGATTTAAAATCCGGGAGAGCACCTGTTCAATTTCTCCCTGGACCGTTATCTTGTCTTTTTGTTTTTGCCAGCCATAAAATCCGGTACCGTCGTACTCAATGATCAGTTTGAAATTTTTCTTCATTATTTGCCAGTACAGCCTTTAAAACAATTCGGGCTGACCATCAGAGGAATGCTCAAGGGTTTGAACGGTTTTTAACAACGTGTAGGAAAGCTGATGGGCATTTTTTTTGCCAAGAATGTTAGTATATGATTCGTACAGTTTTTTATAAGCGTCTGCAATGGCGGCTTTCAATTCAAGTCCCTTGGTGCTTGGATAGATAAAGGCAAGTTTTCCTTTTGTTTTTCGAATTACAAGTTTTTTCTTTACCAGCGCATCAATAAACCGGGTAATGGTTGAGGGGGTTAAATGAAGGGCATGGCTCAGATTTTTAGGACTGATACCTGGATTATCAAACACCAGGAGCATTAGTGAGGCATGGGCCGGGGACAGGTTTAACGGATCGAATTGTTTTTGCGCCAGTTTAAGCAGATGCCGGGATAAGGCATTTGTATTAAAAAACAAACAGCTTTCTAAAAAATTATCCAAGGAAGATATCCCTTAATTGTGATGATTGTATGTGCAATTATCCAGGGTTTAATGCGTGTTGTCAATCCATTTTAAATAATATTCCTGCCTGAAACGGCAAGCCTGCACGATAATATTGTCATGAAGATAACCACACAGCGTATTACTGCCGCAAATGAGTCATGACCACTTCTCTTAAGGTTTGAACAGGGGCTTTCTCTCCGGTAAATTTTTCAAACTGAAGCACAGCCTGATGAATGAACATTTCCACTCCGGATACCACTTTTGCACCGCAGGAAGCAGCTTCTTTGAGCAGTCGGGTTTCAAGCGGGGTATAAACGACATCAAAGACCACCTGGTTTTTTTGAAATAATTCAACAGGAACAAGTGTGGCATCTGTTTTCGGATGCATGCCGACAGGGGTGCAGTGAACAATGATATCGGCATCCTGCATGGCAGCGGCAAGTGTGTTGTCATTCATGTGTTGAACATGGATAAGCGTCGAAGTCTTATCGGATAAATCCTGACCCAGTGATTGAAGAAGATTCTGATCAATGTCCATCAGTGTCAGGTCTTTTATCCTCGGGTCCCATGCCAGGTTAAATGCAATTGCCCGGGCAGCACCGCCGGCACCGAGCATAAGAATGCCTTTGTTATTCAAATCCACACCGGCATCTTCAAGGGCTTTCATTGCGCCGGGACCGTCGGTATTCAGGCCTTCCAGTTTTCCGTTTTCATTTACAACCGTATTGATGGATCCAATAGCTAAATCTTTTTCTGAAATTGTATCAACATATTGAATGGCCTCTATTTTATGGGGGATGGTAATACTCATTCCCCTGAAATTTTCAAGTGCCCGCATACCGGAAAGACAGTTTTTTACGTCTTTAACCCTGTTTGCCACATAGACAAAATCGAGACCCAGCTTGGCATATCCGGCATTATGTATGGCAGGGGAGAGACTGTGGGATATGGGATCTCCAATAACGGTACAAAATTGTGTGCCTGTCCCAATGGATCTGATGTCTGTCATGGCGACTCCTTTTTATGTCTTAATTTTATTAATAAGTTTTTTTCTGCTTATACCGGTTCCATTGTCTTTTTTCAATTGGAAAGTCGTTTACACAAGTTAATTGAAATCGTATAATACCCGTTTATGCATTAATTACTTTTTTTATGGAGACAGAATCATGAAAGGGTTTAAGTTCGCCGGAATCTCTGCCGGGATTAAAAAAAACAATAAAAAGGATTTAGGTATCATCTTTTGCGATACCCCCTGCACAGCAGCAGCCCTTTTCACAAAAAACAAAGTCATTGCCGCACCTGTTATTATTGGAAAAGAAAGAATTAAACAGGGCAGCTGCCAGGCCGTTCTGGTCAATTCCGGTAATGCCAACTGCTATACAGGAGAGCAGGGACTTGATGATGCCCGGCAATGTGCCGGTCTTGTGGCCCAGACTTTTGACATCCCGGAACATCTGGTGATGGTGTCTTCCACCGGTGTCATTGGCGCTTTTCTGCCCATGGATAAGTTTACAACCGGAATTCCAAATATGTTCAAAGCGCTGGGTGAGGATAAGATAGAAGACTTTTCCGATGCCATTCTTACAACAGACACCTGCAGAAAAATGGTTACCCGGATCGGTCAGATCAACGGTAATAAATTTTCCGTCACCGGTATAGCCAAAGGGTCCGGCATGATTCGCCCGGACATGGCCACCATGCTTGCCTATATCTGTACGGATGTGAAAATTTCAAGCCAAAAACTGCACAAGGCCCTTGAAACGGCCAATGAAAAATCATTTAACCGTATTACCGTAGACGGGGATACCAGTACCAATGATACCATTCTGGCACTTGCCGGCGGCGCCTCGGGTGTCTGTATTGACACAGACCAGGCTGACGCGGCATTTGGCAGCATCCTGGAAGAGGTCTGCCTTGAACTGGCAAAGAAAATAGTCATGGACGGGGAGGGGGCCACCAAGCTTGTGAAGATCACCGTAAAAGGCGCAGTTTCACAGGAAGATGCCTACAAGGCATGTGATGCCGTTGCCCATTCAAACCTGGTTAAAACTGCGATTTACGGCCAGGACCCCAATTGGGGAAGAATCATGGCCGCAGCCGGCCGGTCCGGTGCCACGCTTGATCCGGAAAAAATGGATTTGTTCTTTGATGCGATTCCTCTTGTTTCAAACGGGAACTGGCTGGGTATGGAAGCGGAAAAAAAGGCGGCTCAAATCATGAGGAATAAAGAGATATCAATTTTACTGGATCTGAATATGGGACAGTATGAAGAGTATTATTATTTCTGCGACTTCAGTGAAAACTATGTAAAAATTAATGCAGATTACCGGTCCTGAATATGCGGCTTCAAAAATTTCTGGCCCACGCCGGCCTGTGCTCAAGGAGAAAGGCCGAGGAATACATCACAGCCGGCCTGGTCCGTGTCAATGGAGAGGTGATCACGCAACTGGGCTCCCAGGTTGACCCTCAAACGGATACGGTATTTTACAGGGACAAAAAAATTGAGTTTAAAAAACAGGAAAATAAGATCTATATTGCCATGAACAAGCCAAAGGGATATGTGACATCCTGTTCCCAGAAAAATGCCAGCATTGTGCTTGATCTGATTGATATTGACAGCCGTATTTATCCTGTGGGACGGCTGGATAAGGATTCCACCGGACTTTTGCTGCTGACCAATGACGGGCAGCTGCATAACCGGATGTCACACCCGTCGTTTAATCATGAAAAGGAATACGAAGTGACAACCACACTGCCGTTAAGTCAAAAAGCATTGGCCCAGATGGCACAGGGGATGATGATTGACAGGACCCTGACCCGCAGGGCAAAGGTGACACAATTGTCTAAAAATAAATTCCGGATTGTCTTAAAACAGGGATTAAACCGCCAGATCCGGAAAATGGTTTCCAAGACCGGGAATTCGGTTGCGGTCTTAAAAAGAATCCGGATGGCCAATGTCCGGCTCGGCCATCTTAAAGAGGGGCAGTGGCGCTACCTTACCGCCAATGAAATCAATGGATTAACAAAGGGAGGCAATTCCGATTGATTTTTTTATTTTATCCAGGAAGGGGACTGAAAATTCCCTGGCCTTCAATGCCCCTTTTTTAAGAATATCTTCTATATCCGACGGATTTTTCACCAACTCGTCATACCGGGTCCGGGGCTCATTTAAAATGGCATCAATGTATTCAAACAGCTCCTGTTTTGCCGCTCCCCAGGAGATTCCTTCCCTGTAGCGCCGGGCAAGGTCCTGGGTCTCATTTTTTGTGGCAAAGGCTCTATAAATGGAAAACAGGGTACAGGTATCCGGATCTTTGGGCTCATCCGGCCCCAGTGAATTGGTTTTTATTTTCATGATCATTTTTCGAAAGCGTTTCTGCGTGTCGAACAAGGGGATGTAATTGTTATAACTTTTGCTCATTTTCCGGCCGTCAAGTCCTGAAAGAACTGCTGTGTCTTCATCCACAACAACGTCCGGAAGGATGAATAATTTTTTGTAGATATGATTAAATCTGGCTGCAATATCCCTTGTCATTTCAAGGTGCTGGACCTGATCTTTTCCCACTGGAACTTTTCTGGCATTGAACATGAGAATGTCTGCTGCCATGAGAACCGGGTATGAAAACAGCCCCATGGTGATCCCCTTGTCCGGATCTTTGTTGCCGTCTTCTTCATTCTGGGCAACACAGGCTTTATACGCATGGGCCCTGTTCATCAGGCCTTTAGCGGTCAGACAGGTTAAAATCCATGCCAGTTCAGGGATTTCAGGAATATCAGACTGCCGGTAAAACACACAGTTATCATAGTCAAGCCCCAGGGCTATCCAGGCAGCCGCAATTTCAAGTGAAGACTGTTTTCTTAACTTGGGATCGTGGTTTTTGATCAGAGAATGATAGTCAGCAAGAAAATAATAAGAGGTTAAGTCTTTATTTTTACTTGTTTCAACAGCCGGGCGAATGGCACCGACATAGTTTCCCAGATGAGGGGTTCCGCTGGTGGTAATTCCGGTTAAAAAATCTGCGTTTTTCATAATCCATTATTCCAAAAATCGTTGTGTTGGTGTTGAATAAAGGGGAGTATCATAAAAATGATACCTTAATCAATAAGTTTATGGTTTCGGGCATATTGGGTGGCAAATTCGATTTCTTCTTTTTTGGTTTTCAGCTTTCTGTCCAGTTTGGCATCAATAATCCGGTTTAAAATTTCCATAAAAACAGGTCCGGGTTTTAACCCGATCTTGAGAAGCTCCTTGCCTTTTATCAAGGGTTTGATTTTTCTCTGATGGGTATAAAAATTTGACATGTCTTTACGGATTTTTTCATCCTGGGTTAATGCCATCATGTATAAGATATATTCAGTTTTAAAAGTAATAAGAAACCAGTACAGATCCTGCTTTGTATATGAGGGCGAGGACTCAATCAGGCGCAATTTTTTTTCTGCCTGATATCTTTTTTTAAGAAAAAATTCCAGCTCCTTTGCAGGAACATTCAAACGTTTGCTGATTTGTTCGGCCACCCGGTATGAGGATCGGTTCAATAATGCCATAAAATATACTGCCCACCGGCAATAGGGATCGTTCATGTATAACAGATCATGCCAGGACAGAATTTTATTCACGGATTCAAGCATTTCATATGTTTTTGGAATGATGGCAAGTTCCGGATGAATTACTTTTTCAAGCCCGTAAGATTCCAGGATTTTTATGGCGGGAATTGGATTGTCTTCCTCAAAGATCTGTTTGAGTTCATTGAGCACCCGCAGCCCGCTTAAATTTTTAAAACAATCAATTTTAATGGCATTGTGAATTAAACCGGCCGTTACTTTACCGATTTTAAATCCGAACCGGTTCGAGAATTTAATTGCACGAAATATCCGGGTTGGATCCTCTACAAAGCTCAAGTTATGAATAGTTCGGATGGTTTTATCCTTAAGATCACGATTGGCACCAAAGTAATCAATCATGGTCCCGAAATCATCTGGATTCAGGCTGATTGCCAGTGTATTTATTGTAAAATCCCGTCGTGCTAAATCCAGTTTAATGGAACTTTTTTCTACAATAGGTAA
>JBNKNP010000312.1:0-2690 GCA_050293905.1 Desulfobacteraceae bacterium
CGGGTTTTTCAGCCGGATATCGACTATATTGCGGTCTTCATGCAACCCCATCAGGAGAGAGGCTGCTGCAGGAGACCGGACAAAATGATCCAGAAGGCTGACAATTGCCGTGGACGGATCAACGATCAGAACTCCCAGATCCTGAAACCGGACAAAATTTTCCCGGTTATTGAGCCGGGCAATCAGGGTCTGGGTGCCGAATTGTTCATAAGCTGTTTCACAGATGGTATAATTTTCTTCATCCGAGAGCATGGCCACGATGGCCCCGGCTCTCTGACAGCCGATGCTGCGCAGCTGTTCCGAATCAAGACCTGTCAGCCGGTGAATTTGAATATTGCCGTCCTGCTCGGGATGACTGCCGGGCTCAAGCATGGCCAGGCGGATCTGCCATCCTCTGGATACCAGGGACAGGGCAAGGGCGGAAGCCTGTCCGTCATTGCCGAAAATCACCGCATCCCGGATCCCTTCAAGTTCTGTATTATCCGCTTTTGGATGATCTTCCCGGCACAGTTTAACCGCATATTTAAACAATGGCGGGCCCACGACCTGGTTTAAGACGATAACAGAAATAATGATGGTGGAAAACGGATTTCCCCAATCAGGGAATTCCACTGCCACTTCTTTGGCAAGCCCCAGTCCGACCCCTGCCTGGGTGATATAGGCCATCCAGCCGACACGGTTGTGAAGCACAGGATTTTTTGCAAGTGTTCCGCCGGTAAACGATCCTAAAAAAATGGCGCCCATGCGGGTAAAAAATAAAAGTCCGGCAATGGGCCAGGTTGTGGCCAGCACATCCAGGGACAATGAAGCGCCTGTTAAAGTAAAAAAAGCAATATAGACGGGCAGACTGATGTCAAACAATATCTTTAAAAATTCATCTCTGAACCGCTGAATATTTGCGACTAAAAATCCGGCTGTCATACAGGTCAAAAGAGGTTCAAAAAGGACCTCCACACCGATGAGATCAAGAGAGACATGACGGAACCAATCGGTAAAAAAAAAGACCAGGTAACCGGCCGACAGAATCAGAATGGTCTTGAATGTTTTCTGAACCGGAAGCAGCAGTACACCCAGAATCATTCTTGATACAAGATAACCAATCAGTATTGAAAGGCTGATCTCAAATGCGAGTAAAAAGACAAACCTGAAACTGACGATAATGCCGGACAGCAGTGCATCGGCAATGGAGGCGTTAATGGAAAACAAAACAATTACCACCACGTCCATGACAATTGTCACCCCCAGAACCGTCTGGGTAAATGCTCCCCTGGCCCGGAGTTCGTTTACAATGGCAATGGCTGAAGATGGGGACCGGGCCACGAGAATCGCCCCGGCAAGGATGGAAACAGCCACCCGTGTAACCACGGGCATGGACTGCATAAACGGAATATACCCGGAAAAGAAAAACAAGGCGAGACTGCACAGGGTAAAAGTGGATACCACGAGCCCTGCGGTCACCCAGGCAATACTTTTAAACCGGTTTTTAAGCTCTTTTAAATAGAGTTCTCCCCCGGCTGAAAATGCAATGAACCCAAGTGCAATTTCATCCACCGCCCTTAAGTGCAGGGCAGCTTCACGGGTAATCAGGTCAAGAACATATGGTCCGGTTACGATACCGGTGAAAAGGAAACCACTGATCAGGGGCAGGCCTGTTTTTAATAAACTTGCACCGATCTGTTTTGATGCAATGGCTATAATTAAAAAACAGCCGCCAAAAATCAGAACATCCATAGAAGATCCTGTGATTGGCACCGGCTCTCCGGGCAGACATAAAATTTTAATCCCATGGTATCCCCGAAAAACGGGAATACCATGGCGTTATGATGATCAGCCGCAGGCACCGGGTTCGCAGGGAGACCCGTCACCACAGGTTGATCCGCAGTTACAGCCCGTCCCGCATTGAGCAGGGGCAGGGTCCGGTTCAAGCCCGGTTTCAACAACGGTGATATCAAATTCAAGGGTTTTTCCTGCCAGAAAATGGTTGATATCCATCCGGACGGAATCCTCCAGTATTTTGTCGACAGTCGCATGGACCGGTGTGCCGTTGGGATCCATCAGTTCCAGTGCAAGTCCTTCGGTCAGGGTTATTTCATCAGGGAACTGGGATTTTGGAATATCCACAAACTGATCATCTTTCCTGTGGCCATATCCCATGGCCGGCGGTATGCTAACCGTGGTTGACTCTCCGGCCGCCATTCCAATGACCGCATCATCAAATCCCTTGATGAGCATGCCGGCTCCAACGGTAAATTTTAATGGTTCTTTTCCTTCAGAGGAATCGAACACTTCACCGTTTTCCAATTTTCCTGTATAATTAACCGAAATAGTATCCCCGGCTTTGATTGTCTGTGTCATTTTTCATGATCCTTCCGGGGCTGCCCCCTTTTCCTGGTAAAAAAATATAAAGGCAATATATAAGGCACTGATAGCAAATGTCCACTGAAAATTATTTTTTCTTTGTGCCCTTTAAAAAAAATGGTATAAACTTTTTTATTAAATTGAAATTGATAAACGAGGAAATCAAATGGATATATTAAAAATTATCATTGCGCTTATTCTGCCGCCGGTGGCTGTTTTCCTGCAGGTAGGCTTTGGCATGCATTTCTGGATCAATCTGCTTTTAACGCTTTGTTTTTTTCTGCCGGGTTGTGTCCATGCCCTGTGGGTAATTGTTAAAAAAAAATAATCAG
>JBNKNP010000313.1:0-2046 GCA_050293905.1 Desulfobacteraceae bacterium
TCATCCGACTAAAGCGTATTTTGCCTCATGTAAGGCGTAAATTTTCAGTTTGAAAAACATCATATCCCTGAATCCATATGCCTGCTTTTGAAGAGTTTTGATTTTATTGTTAGTCACTGCTGTCCGGTTAACTGTTACATAATATCAAATGGTTACGGTTGTACTACCCCTTGAACTTGCAATTTTGGCAAAAAGTTCACTTCAAAAAATTCTTCGACGGTGGTTTGGCTGCTTTTGCTCAAAGAATTTCAATATTCAAATAGTTTTAACTGGATATGCCCAATATCGCTTTTGGAATCGACCTTGCGATCATTAAATTTAAAGATAGACACCAGTGATTTACGCTCGAAAAGATTTACTTCCAAAAAGTGTAATAGCTGAGAAAGTTGATTTTCGAGCTGAAATCGCTCTTTCATTATTGCTAGAATGAGATAAACGATCATTGAAATCCAGATCTGAGTCTTAACCGCATTGGCTGAGGTTCCATAGAAGCTTTTCACCATGAGGTTTTGTTTGATCCATTTGAAGAAAAGTTCAATTTGCCATCTCGCTTTGTAAAGAGCCGCGATGGTTTCGGCAGAAAGTGAAAAATTGTTGGTCAGAAACACAAGCGTTCGGTTTTGAGTTTCATCCCGGAATGATATCCGTCTCAAACGGCTGGGATACTTTTCTCGGGTTTGTTTGCTAAACAGTAGTATATCCTGATCGCTGCGAAGCCCCACGGATTTGTCCACGGGACGGGAAACGACACGGGTCCATTTGATGGAAGTCTTTAAACGAGTGACAAAGAAGGCATGGCTTTGCTCGATGGACCAAAGCCATCCGAAATCGACATACCCCCGGTCGACCACGTAAATGCCTTGTGGCTCGATGCGGATTTGAGGCGCTGCCTTGACATCGTGGACCTTTCCGTCCGTGATAGATAAAAAGGCCGGAATATTGCCTCTCAGATCGATCATGGCGTGCAATTTGATGGCACCTTTGGTGGCGCGGAATTTCGCCCATGGAAAGAGTGACAGGGTTAAATCGATGGTGGAAGCATCCAAGGCATAAACGGCGTTGTCGATATCCATCGAGAGTTGTGTATTGGCATAGGCGCGGCGGGCTCTCAACATCAGCAATCTGGCAAATTCCTCATAGATTCGATAGTCCCTTCGTTCATTGGCATCTGCCAATGTGGATCTTGGGCACTGTTTGATGCCGATATGATAAAGCTTGCTCGCATGGGCGTTCAGCGCAATGTCGATATCTCGGAGGCTGTCTTCTTGACGGATCTGTGCGAATACCATGCAGGCCAGTTGGTTCCAGCACTTGAATTCTTTGGTACGATGGTCTCCGCGGTATTTATTGACAATGCTTTGGAACTCAAATCTTGGCAGTAGGTCTAAAAACTGGGAGAAGACGTATGGAGGACTGGGCATATCTATTTTCTGATTGCAAATAGCGTTGATTTTTGATTGGCTATCTTGCTGTCCGGTAAAAATTACGGAATTCGAAAAAATACCATAGCTATAGCAATCATTCAACGTTGTGCCCAGTTCGTTCATAGTTTTCATTTTTTTATAAGTTTTAGCTGGGTTAGCCTATTGTGAGCCTAAAAACACGATCTTGGCCAAATTTTTAATCGAATACTGCTTAAATGTTTTTTTATATCATAATTATAATATGTTATATCGTATCAAAAAAAGTTAACCGGACAGCAGTGCATCTTACTATTGCTTGTACAAGTCCTGGAGAAAATTGTTTGGGCTCATGAAATGGAATTTGTATTTCAAGATATTCCGGCCCAATACTAAGCGAAGCAGTTGGAATTCCGCGCAACATGAACGCCCATCCCCCCACTGACCCTGACCATGTCTGGCGCTCTGCCATCATATTTGTCTCTTTGAATTCAAGTTAATAAGAATTATTATTGTTTAAGGCGCTGACATTTTAATCAGTTATTGACTTTTACCGTAGGGTCTACTGACAAACTCTTTGGAACTTGCTGACGTTCTGCGTGACGTTCGGGAAAACAAACTGGGCCGACGCAAGTGCACAGTTGAA
>JBNKNP010000314.1:0-1953 GCA_050293905.1 Desulfobacteraceae bacterium
TGGCAGGCGGTAAAGGAACCCGGTTGGAACCGGTCACCACCATTATCCCCAAACCATTGATCCCCGTTGGTCCTAAAACCATTGTTGAACATATTATGGAACGATTTATGAACAACGGGGTTCATGAATTTTACTTTACGCTTAATTATCTGGGGGAGATGATCAGGGCCTATTTGAACAATATCGATCAAAAAAATAAACTCAACTATGTGTTTGAAAAGGATTTTTATGGCACGGCGGGCAGTTTGAAACTGATTGAGAGCGATCTGCCAAAGACATTTATTGTCTCCAATTGTGACATCCTTGTGAATGCTGATTATGCGGATGTTTTACAGATTCATCAGAAAAATAAAGCAAGTTTGACCATGCTGTCGGCATTCCAGCGACATCGGATTCCCTATGGCGTGATTGAGTTCAAGGAAGACGGCATTGTAACCGGTATTAGTGAAAAACCTGAAAAAACGGTTGTGATCAACACGGGTGTGTATGTGGTAAATCAGGAATGTCTTAAATATATCCCTGACGGAAAAATGTTTCATATGACCCATCTAATTGAGGCCCTGATGGCGGATAATAAAAAAGTGGCCACATATCCGGTCAATGAAAATGATTATATTGATATTGGCCAGTGGGACGAATATAAAAAAGCGGTAAAATTGTTTACATGAACAGAAAGGAAGGCCGTGGCAGGCAGGAATAGACATGCAATGGTTATTGGTTATGGCTCCATTGGTCAGCGGCATGCCAGGTTTCTTCATGAACTGAAGATGGATGTCAGCCTTGTCACCCAGCAAAAAAAAACACCATTTAATGCCTTTATTGAGATAGGATCTGCTCTTAGGTCCAAACCTATTGATTATGTGGTCGTCTGTGATGAAACAGCCCGTCATTATCAAACCTTGAAAGATTTAGAAAGAAACGGGTTTGTCGGTCGGGTATTGGTGGAAAAACCGCTGTTTGACAGGATTTACCCACGTCAAGTTTGGCCGTTCGATATTTTTATCGGGTATAATTTAAGATACCATCCAGTCATCCGTCGCATAGAAGAACTTGTAAAAGACATTCCTCTTTATTCCATGCATGTCTATTGTGGCCAATACCTGCCAACCTGGCGAAAGGACAGGGCCTATACGTCATGTTACTCGTCTTCAAAAAAAAAAGGCGGTGGTGTGTTAAAGGATCTAAGCCATGAGCTCGATTATATCATGCTTATTGGAGGGCAATGGCGGAATATTTCCGCAAAGGGAGGAAAATTCAGCAACCTTGACATTGACAGTGACGATCTGTTTTGTTTTTTGATTGAGACAGAAAAATGTCCGATCATCAGTCTTCAGGTGAATTATTTGGATCTTGAACCGAGAAGACAGATCATTTTAAATGCACACGGATTATCGCTGGCAGCAGATTTATTAAACGGATCGATAGAGTGGCAGTCTCTTGATGGCGGGTCAGGAAGGGAAGATTTCCTTCCCAATGCCGATCAAACCTATTTTGATCAGCATCAGGCCATACTAAATTCGGATTTTAATCATACTTGCTCATTTGAACAAGGTCATGCGGTTCTTGAGCTAATTGAGGCCGCACAAGAGGCTTCGCAAAAAATGATATGGATAAAAAACAGCTCAATATAGTCGGATTTATCTTTGCCCGGGGTGGCTCAAAAGGGGTGCCGGGCAAGAATATTAAAAAAATAGCAGGCAAACCATTGATCAACTATGCTATTTCGGCTGGTTTCTCAAGCCGTTTTATTCATCAGGTCGTTGTGTCTACAGATGATGAAAAAATTGCAAAAATTGCATCAGACGCCGGTGCAATGATTCCCTTTATGCGGCCCCGGGAACTGGCAACCGATCAATCGCCTGAATGGCTTTCCTGGCAGCACGCCATCACCCAGATGCAGTTTTTGGATAAACCCGTGGATGTTTTTGTTTCCCTGCCGGCAACGGCACCGCT
>JBNKNP010000315.1:0-2566 GCA_050293905.1 Desulfobacteraceae bacterium
GGCATCTGGATGATGCATGACGAAACGGGATCAGGGCCTTTCAAAAGGAGGCGGGTCTTACCGTTGACGGATGGATTGGTGAAAAAGAGACCTGGCCGGCGCTTCAGGAACTGGTCAGTTTTGAAACACAGATTGATCTGAATAAATGGTTTAACTCGGCCAATCCAAGACCCGCACTGCGCCGGGCAATTGCCCTGAGACTCTTTGTCCTGGGGTTAAAAGAAACCCGGCCTGCATCGGCAGATGATGATATCGAAACCGGCATGAAGGCCTTTGGGGAAATTTGGAATCAACTTGAATTCAAAGGATCCGCACTCCCGGCCGGGATGAATCCGAAATGGATCGAACGACTGTTTGATATGGACAGGATTTCCGGGAATCTATCAAAGGTCGATCCTGATCTGAGCAAACAAACATTAAAACTCAGCCACAGCCTTATTCTGAATGCAGCCAAAATTGAGCTGTGGCTTATGGGATATCAGGTAAAACCAAATGGGTATGATTTAAAAACTGTGGTAAAGCCTGCAGATAATTCCGACTTGACCGGCTGGGATATCATAAAGAAGTCAAAAACTCTTTCCCAGCAGTTTAAAGTGAAAAAATCAATTAAACTGTATCGTGAACTCCATAAATTTTGGATGGAACATGGCAGGGATGATGATGAAGCAGATGGATTGAGTGTCAATTTTTTAACTCATTTTCAAGCATTTTTTAACATCGTGGATAAAGGGGTCAGCAGCAGAGAAGCATTGGATTCGGTTGATGCTCAGGATAAAATCGAAGCATTTATCAGTGATAAAAAAGAACAGCTTCCCTCCATATGGAAGAATGTAAGACAGTTTGGAGCAAGGATCTGGGACGGAATCCGGCGGGCATGGGGATGGTTCAAACGTCTGGTGACCGGCGTTATTGATAAAGTTCAAAAAATAGGGTTGAACATCTCCCGCATTGTCCACAACGTTGCCCTGGGCTCATTTACCGTCGTGTCTAATGTTTTAAAGAGCATCGGCGCCACGATTAAGGTTATTGCAGATCCTCAGATGCCGGGTTCAGATCCCGATCATGTCTTGTTCATAAGGGACCGTGATTTTGATTCCAGGGTATTTATCAACCAGTCGTCGCATGGCCAAAACATCCGGAAGTGCACCCGTATTCTAAATTATGAGATGCGCAAGTTCACTTTTGGCTGCCGTATCATCGGGACCATTGTTTCGATACTTGCGGAATTGGTGAAAAAAAGCTGGACCGGATACTTTGGCCTGGTCTTTGGCCTGGTCAAGCTCAATCGTATGAAATTCCGGTTCAAATCGCTTATGGATGAATACTTGGATATTTTTGTTTTTCACCCGTTCTCAAATTGATATGGCCACCTTTCTGGTGAATTTCAAATCGGTTGCTTTTTTTTAATAATAATGGAGGGTTACAATGGATAAAACCCATAGATTGTCGGAGAACTTTACATTTGGTGAACTTATCAGATCGGAAACAGCAGAGAGAAAAGGAATAGACAATATTCCGCCGAAGCAATTAATTGATAGGTTGGCATATCTTTGTGAAAACATACTTGAACCAGTAAGAAAACATTTTGGCCGGCCTTTCAGGCCAAACAGCGGGTATAGAAGTCCTGAGTTGAATCAAGAGATCGGGGGGGCACCCTCATCCCAGCACTGCAAAGCTGAAGCTGTAGATATTGAAATTGCAGGGGTGAGCAATTACGATCTGGCAGTTTGGATTCGGGATAACCTTAAATATGATCAGGTTATTCTGGAATGCTATCACCCTGGTGTACCGAATTCCGGATGGGTTCATGTCAGTCTGACCAAAGATGATGATAAAAACCGAATGCGAACATTGTCTTACAGCAATGGAACTTATAGTGAAGGGCTTATTGCTTAGATCTTTATACAGGCATTTTTCCATCAAGTATATCTCCTGGCTGTTGAAAATAATGTCCCGAATATCAAAACGACTGAATTCAAGGAATATAAAGAGGGATGGAAAGATGAGTTATAAGACTTTGCCGGTTGTTCATCTGGTTCCGGTTTTGAATTAAACGTTTTTTATCTGTTAGCAGGAGAAAAAAATAATGGATTCCAAAATGTGGGACCTTCTGTCCATTTCGTCAAAACAGACCTTATTGTGGGCATCTGCCATTGCAAAGATAAGGACGGCCGAGGGCAATGGCAGCTCTTCCACTATTGAAATCAGTGCTTTTGACATCTTTGTCGGTATGCTGCTCGAATACCCCAAAGACGCAGAGCCAAAAATTTTACTGGACCATTTTCACCTGACGCCGGGCCATATACTTCCGGTTGATTATCCCAGGCTGTCAAAAGAGGTGCTTGATCGTTATCTGGTCGCTGTAACAGCTGAAAGTGCCAGGATGATTGATTCGGAAGCGCAGAATATAGTGGATGCAGGGATAAAGCTGGGATTGAGCTCAGGGAGTTCTGAGTTTGTGGAACTGCGCGCATTATTTGGTGGGATGCTGGAGACCTCCAACCCGGTTCAGGCTCAACTGACAAATGTGTTTGAAGGATTGGGTGTCGCGTTGTCTGAGATCAGC
>JBNKNP010000316.1:0-17066 GCA_050293905.1 Desulfobacteraceae bacterium
GCCATAAAGCTACTTCCGGGTATAGAGATAGACAATGCCGTTAAGGAAGCTTGGGAAAATGCAAAACGAGATAAATGGTCAAGAAACTCATTTGCCCCAATCGCATTGGCACATGGTCAGGGTGATGCCCTATCAATCATAATTGAGTCTATAGATAGTCCTCCCAATGACCATAACGCCGTCAGGTACCCACGAAAACATATACTTCAATACACATACGCGTCAGGTAGCAACGATGATATCCGAAGCTGGTACAGCAAGAACAAAAACAATCTCTATTTTGACAATGAAAAACGAAAGTATGTTGTCAAAAATTAAAAAATTTTGGCTAACCAGCGGGTCAACCTGACCGCGGGAACGTTGGCGGCGCTACGCGGTAAATGAAGTTGGCGCGGTCAGGTTACCCGTAACGTTCTGTGTACATAAATGAGAATATTCATCATTATATTTTTTCTTCTGATGCCCAACTGGGCTTTTGGAATTGAAAAGGCCGATATGGTATTGGTCGTAAAATCAGAATCAAAGCTTTACCTGTTGAAAAATCAAAAGGTTTTAAGTGAGTATAAAGTAGCATTCGGCGCAAATCCGAAAGGACATAAACAACAAGAAGGTGATGAACGAACTCCAGAAGGGAAATACATCCTTGATTATAAAAAGGATGATAGCGCTTTTTACAAAGCTATTCATATTTCATACCCAAATGAAGCTGATAAAAAGCGGGCTAAGGAAGCCGGCGTAAACCCAGGTGGTTTTATAATGATACATGGACAGAAAAATCGACTTGGCTGGCTTTCATGGATTACTCAAAACTTCAATTGGACAGATGGGTGTATAGCCGTTTCAAACAGCGCCATGGATGAAATTTGGAAGGCCGTAAGTGCTGGAACTCCCATTGAAATTAGACCTTGAGCACAGAACCATCGCTTTCACTCTGACCGGGCTATCCAGCGGTGACTTACAAGCCTTGTTGGAAAGCGAAATTGACGGTAATTTAATAATTCATTGCTTCCTTGCGCCCGGCAGGTGAAGCGCACGTTCACCTGTTCAATGTGTCTATAAGCTCTGACCGAAACCATTGCCAATAAAGGCGTTGACTACGTTTGTTATTTAGAAGCCTGATATATAAAATTTGGCAGAACAAACGAGGTGCTTGAGGCGTGGACTATTTGCAGGACAAGTTCCATTTTCATTTGAATGAGCACCCCAGGCTTTCCCCGTGATTCAAGACAAATTATTATCTTTTGGTTTAATCTGCAGGGTGCTGGCCGGATCTTTCTGAATGGTGTTTCATTTGATGGGGGAGCGCAGTCTTTTTTTGCCCTCCTCTATCAGTTTTTGTAATACCTAAATTCCTGATATATTGTTCAGCAGAATCCACAAAAAAAGCAGACCGGGAAAGCCCTCTTGCTTTTGCAGCTCTGTCGATCCTAATAAGTTTATACTCAGGCACCGTGATATTGACCCTCTGGGTCTTAGGAGCTATGAAAGCGAAATCAATATCAGCAAGATATAAAAAGCTGTCTTTCGTGTACAGATCTGAATCTAAAAGGTCTTCCAATTTAGAGGGAATTGGAGGTTCGGATATATCTTCTCCATTATAATATAATTCGACCGCTTCTTGTATGTTGAGGATAGCCTCTTCCTGAGTGTCGCCATATGCAAAACATCCTGGTATATCAGGTAGGGTCACCCCGTAACCGGTGTTATCGTCCTTATGAATAATTACCGGATATTTCATTTTACTTTCTCCAAATTAATCCTGCCATTTTATAAATATTCCTGGCTGTCCCAATCGGCAGATCTTTTTGAGGATGGGGAACAATTACTATTTTACCATTTTCATGCTTGAACTTGTGATGGTCACCAGACACTTTAACTAATACAAATCCAGCTTTTTTTAGCTCTTTTATAATCTGCCTACTGTTCATATTTTTTTATACACACTATGCGCATGATAGTCAATTCCTAATCACCGTTGACTGGAAAAAATGTTTTTTGGAAAGACACATTTTTTAAAAGAAAGGCTCAGGAATTTAGAACTATCAAGTAGCAAGAATTACGTCCGAGGCTTGCTCGTTTTTTGGGAGTAAACAACCCCGGACTATCCTGTTTTTACACTTTTTAAATCATCAAGCCAGCGAGCAATATTACGTGTATCACGGGCTTTTCGATTCCTGCCAATTTAAATTTTTCAGTAGACCGCAATGATTGTATGATGGCTGAATTTTTAGGTCGATTCCCTGGTCAGGACTGGAAAATCAAGTACACATGCTGCTATTTGCAGAAATTTTCGAGCTATTCAAAAAAAATCATCCATTGGCCCGTTTCCCTGGAATATCTCAAGACGGTCATTACTTTTGAATTTTTCAATCCCTATTTCCTTTATCAAATCTCTTTTAGCCAATGCTGGGAAGCCATGGTGACTGAGGAAAACATCCGGGGGCTGCACAACCACGACATAAACCACAATGCCTATTTTTACCGGACGGTTCTTTAATCCATTTTTTGAATATCATCCCGGCTGGACAGGTGTTTGGCATCAAACTCATCCCAAAATTCTTTGTCTTTTTTTCTCCAGTTTTCTCCGAATAATTTGTCAAAAACCGGTTTTAGCAAAGAAAACCATTTGATATGGACTTTTTTCCCCTGTTCTTTTGCATGCAGCAGGTCAGCCACGTACAAAGGGACGTCTGCAAGCATATCCTTGGGAACATAGGCGTCTGCCTCCTGTTCCACAGATGCTTTTAAGTGCTCGGGCGTCAGTGCATGGGCCGTCAGCATCATGGACAGGGTGTCCAGTTTCCGGGTGACTTTTAAAAGCTCATACCCGTTGACCCCCATGATGTCAAGAATGGCGACGTCATAGGTGTTTTCTTTCAGCAGGGCTATGGCATCTTCAAATGTCAGTGCGGTATCAACATTGCTGGTGGGAAGCAGTTCTTCTATTGTTTCCAGAATATCCGGTTCATCATCCACAGCAAGAATACGCCGATCCTCAAGAATGCTTTCTTTATCCATGTCATCTCCGGGTTAACGGTTCAGTCAAGTAAATAGAATGCTTTTTCAAAAGCATTCTATTTAAAACGATCTAATAATTCAATAGTATATTCTATATCATGGGATGTGTGACAGGCATTAATCTGGAACCGGATGGTTTCATCCCCCCTGGGAACCACCGGAAAAGTCAGTCCCACCACCAGCACCCCGTTGTCGAACAGATATTTTACAAGGGCATGGGTTGTGGGCGTATCCCGGACCAGCAGCGGTACCACGGGGTGGGGACCGTCAATGGTTTCTTTTTTCAAGCGGGCAAGTCCCTGCCGGAACTGAAGTGTCCTTTGTTTTAAGTTCTTAAGCAGATCCAGTCCTTCGCTGCTGTCACAGATATCAACGGCCTGTATGGCTGCGGCACAATCGGCCACACTTAAAGGATTGGTGTATATATAGGTATCTGCCTTTTGCCGGACCGCCTCAATAATGGTTTTGCCGGCAGCGATAAAGCCGCCGTTAACGCCAAATGCCTTGCCAAAGGTGCCCACAATAATATCAGGTTGGGCATGACAGTGTTCCGGTGTTCCCCTGCCCGTGTCCCCGTATGCGCCAA
This sequence comes from Desulfobacteraceae bacterium, assembly GCA_050293905.1. GTDB lineage: Bacteria > Desulfobacterota > Desulfobacteria > Desulfobacterales > Desulfobacteraceae > Desulfobacula. The sequence goes on from JBNKNP010000316.1 coordinate 3,605, forward strand.
TGCCGTGTGAATCATCCACCACCGTGATGACGCCGTCTTTAAATTTGTCGTTATACTGTTGGCAAACAGCCTGTATCTCGTCTATGGGAGCGCAGTCGCCCCGCATGGAAAAGATGCCGTCAAAAATCACCACCACCCGCTCAATATCCGGTCTGACCTCGTCCAGGCAGCGGGCAAGATCCGTCATGTCGTTGTGTTTGAAAATCCCTTTGTTCCCGCTTGGGATATTGCTAATGCGCATGGCCCGGATGATGCTGTTATGGTTGAGCTGGTCTCCGATCCAGTGGGTTTTGCTGTTTGAAATTGTCAGGGCAAGGCCGCAGTTTGAAGTGTACGCGGAGTTAAAGATCTTTGCTGCGGGCTTATCTGTAAACCGGGCAATTCGTTTTTCCAGATCATGGTGGAAGGAATAGGTGCCGTCAATGAAGCGAACCGCACCCGGGCCGACGCCGAAATCATGGGTGGCTCTGTCTGCTGCCGCGATCAGTTTGGGGTGGTTGGAAAGGGATAGATACGAATTGGAATTGAGCCGGATAAATTCATTGCTGCTGCCGGCCATTTTATACCGCGGGCCTTTTTTCCCGCCAGGGGGGATATATTGTTCAATAATCCGTTCTTCAGGTTTGCTCCTGCCTTCTTTTTCCAGCAGTTTTAATTCCTTTGACAGTGAAAGATCCAGTCTGTCTGTACTCATTTTTTTCTCCGAAATTTAGTGTTGTGTCCATTCCTGTGTTTTTATCCCGGGACATGCGATTTTCTATTCCCAGTCAAGAATAACCTTGCCGGATTCTCCGGATCGCATGATCTCAAATGCTTTCTCATAATCGGTGTAGTGAAATTTGTGAGTGATCAGCGGCGAGATATCAAGTCCTGTCTGGATCATGCTGGTCATTTTATACCAGGTTTCATACATTTCCCTGCCGTAAATGCCTTTAATGGTGAGCATGTTAAAAACCACTTTGTTCCAGTCTATCTCGGTTTTCCCGGGCATGATGCCCAGGATGGCGATTTTTCCGCCATGGCACATATTGTCGATCATGGATGCCAGGGCAGCAGGGTTACCCGACATTTCCATGCCCACATCAAAGCCTTCTTTCATGCCAAGATCCTTTTGGGCCTGTTCAATGGTCTGTTTTGTGACATCAATGGTCAGGGTGGCTCCTGCTTTCTTCGCAAGATTCAGGCGAAAGGGATTGATGTCCGTGACAACGACATATCTGGCACCGGAATGTTTGGCAATGGCCGCAGCCATACAGCCGATGGGGCCGGCGCCGGTGATCAGGACATCTTCGCCCAGGACGTCGAAAGAGTGGGCCGTGTGAGTGGCATTCCCAAGGGGATCAAAGCAGGCCAGAATATCCAGGGGGATTTTTTTGTCGCAGACCCAGACATTGGTCACCGGTATGGCAAGATACTGGGCATAGGCGCCGGGCCGGTTGACACCGACACCCCGGGTGTCCATGCACAGATGCCGACGGCCGGCCAGACAGTTCCTGCAGTGACCGCAGACCAGGTGGCCTTCACCCGATACCAGGTCCCCGGGTTTGAAGTCAAAGACATGAGAACCGGTTTTTTCGATCCGTCCGACAAATTCATGCCCCACATGCATGGGCACGGGAATGGTTTTTTGGGCCCATTCATCCCAGTTGTATATATGGATGTCTGTGCCGCAGATCGCGGTTTTAATGATTTTTATCAAGACTTCATTAAATTGGATGTCGGGGATGGGGACATCTTCAAGCCAGAGCCCTTTTTCAGGTTTGGCTTTGACAAGTGCTTTCATGGTCGTCATGGCAGCCGCCTTTATCGTATGGTGTGAAGAAAAAACGATTGATATCGGATAAGACAAGTATACCACCTCTTCAAATGAAAAACCACGCATGCTTAAAAAAATTGCCAAAGCATTGCGTTATTTCTCTGTTTTAGGTAGATAGATAATTTGTTATACTGTTATAAATAAACCGGTCAACCGGACAATGAACACCCTTTACTTGACAAAACAAAAATGCGGTGTGCATAGTCTTTTGGGTAAGCCGTTAATATAATTCAATTGATGGAGGATGGAATGGAAATTAAAGTCACCCTGGCTGAGACAGACAGAACAAGACCCGAAGATTCGGCTCTGGGGTTTGGCACGGTATTTACCGACCATATGTTTGTTATGGACTATTCAAAGGAAAAAGGCTGGCATGATCCGGAAATTAGACCCTATGCCGATTTTTCACTCCCTCCGTCATCCATGGTGCTCCATTACGGTCAGGCCATTTTTGAAGGACTCAAAGCCTATAAGACTGATGAAAAAAAGATTCACCTGTTCCGGCCAAGGGATAATTTCCAGCGGATGAACCGGTCTGCCAGGGGGATGTGTATTCCTGAAATCGATATTGATCTTGTCATGACCGCCTTGAAAAAACTGCTTCTCATTGAAGAAAAATGGATCCCTGAAACTTTGGGAACCTCTTTATATATCCGGCCCACCATCATTGCAACGGATCCGTTTTTAGGCGTACGGGCTTCATATACATACAAATTTTTTATTATTCTGTGTTCTGTCGGGGCGTATTATGCAGAAGGCCTTAACCCTGTGAAAATCTGGGTGGCAAAAGATCACGTCCGGTCTGTCAAGGGTGGCGTGGGAGAGTATAAAACCGCAGGCAACTATGCTGCCAGCCTGATCGCATCGGAAAAGGCAAAAAAGGAAGGATATGTTCAGGTTCTGTGGCTGGATGCCATTGAACGGAAATATATTGAAGAAGTCGGGGCCATGAATATCTTCTTTCTGATCAATGATGAAATTGTCACCCCGGAACTCAACGGCAGTATCCTGGCCGGCATCACACGGTATTCAGTCATTGCCCTTGCCAAAAAATGGGGAATGAAAATATCTGAAAGAAGAATCAGCATTGACGAAGTCTTTGCTGCCCATGACGCAGGGACGCTGCTTGAAGCATTCGGCTCCGGAACGGCAGCCGTCATTTCTCCTGTGGGGGAAATCCGGTATGGTGACCGGGTGATTCCAATCGGCGACGGCACCCCCGGCAAAACAGCCATGAAATTTTACGATGCCCTGACCGGTATCCAGTACGGAAAAATTAAAGATACGGAAAACTGGATTGACGTTGTAAATTAATAATGCCCTTCTTTGTTTTTAATATCCGCGAATGGAGTGATTATGGCAAAGAAAAAAGAGATTCAGCCCATTGGCAGACGGATACGAAAGTCCAGGCTGGCCGGAAAGATCAGCCTGGACCGGATGGCCAATGAAACCGGGTTGTCCAAGGAAGCTATCAAAAACATTGAATCCGGGAAAAAAAGACCGTCCGTGGGCACACTGCTGCAGATTTCAAGAACCCTGCATGTGGATTCAAGTGTCCTGTTAAAGGAATCCGAAGACCAGGCTGAAAAACGATCCAGGGCCTATACCAAACGAACGGACAACTATGCCTATACTCCGCTTTCTGAAAACGCGGAAAACAGGCATCTCAAGGCATTTGAAATTCTTGTGCCGGCCTTGAAAAAACATGACGGCGTCGGGTTTAAGCACGACGGAGAAGAATTTGTCTATGTTCTTTCGGGCAAAGTGGAAATCCGTGTGGGCGACCATGTCAATGTGCTGAAAAAAGGTGATTCACTTCATTTTAATTCCGGAATAAAACATGATTTGCGCAATATCGGAAAAACCGATGCTAAATTGATTGTTGTGGTCTATGCACCCTGATCCGCTGTCCGGGCAATAAACAGGGAGCCGGATCAGGATCTGCCGTAAAAAAAGGGGGAAATTGTGCTGTTCAAATTGACGGATGAACAATTGATGATCCGGAATATGGTCAGGGAATTTTCCAGAAAAGTGGTCGGCCCCACAGCATCCGAGCGGGACAGAACCAAGGCGTTTCCGGCAAAAAACTTTGAGCAGATGGGCGAACTCGGGCTGATGGGCATGATGATTCCCGAAAAATACGGGGGGGAATCTGCAGACACGGTCTCTTATGTCCTGGCATTGTCTGAAATTGCCTATTCCTGCGCATCCACGTCGGTTGTCATGTCGGTCCAGAATTCCATTGTCTGCGAAAGCCTGTATCATTACGGAACCAAAGCCCAGAAGGAAGAATTTTTAATTCCCCTGGCACAGGGGGAAATGATCGGCGCCTTTGCCCTGACTGAGCCTGATGCCGGTTCTGATCCGGTCAGCCAGAAAACCACGGCTAAAAAAGACGGGGAATATTATGTCCTGAACGGAACCAAGCGCTTTATCACGTCGGGAAAAAATTCGCAGGTGGTGCTGGTCACGGCCAAAACAGACGAAACAAAAGCCCATAAAGGGATCTCCTGTTTTATTGTGCCCAAGAATTCACCCGGCCTGGTGGTGGGGCATGAGGAAGACAAAATGGGCTTAAGGGCGTCCGACACCACAGACCTGGTTTTTGAGAACTGCAGAATTCCTCAAAATCTGATCCTGGGAAAGGAAGGCGACGGATTCAAAATTGCCATGGCAGGTCTGGACAGCGGCAGGATCGGCATTGCAGCCCAGTCCTGCGGCGTGGCCCAGGCCGCCTTTGATGCTGCTGTGAAATACATTAAAAAACGCAAACAGTTCGGACAGCCGGTTTCAAAGCACCAGGCCATCCGGTTCCAGGTTGCCGATATGGCCACCCAGATTGAAGCGGCAAAGCAGTTGGTCTTCTCTGCAGCTTCCATGAAAGACAGAAAGGAAAAATATACCCTGCAGGCTTCCATGGCCAAACTCTTTGCTTCGGAAATGGTCAATGAGATCACGGCAAGGGCCATCCAGCTTCACGGCGGATACGGCTTTACCAAAGATTATCCCGTGGAAAGATATTACCGGGATGCCCGGGTTTTTACCATCTACGAAGGGACCAGCGAAATCCAGCGGGTCGTGATATCAAACCAGATTCTTAAAGACAAGCGGCGCCTTTAAAATGGAGGATCCTAAAAAATATTAAGATGAAATCTGCACAATATTTTGATATACTTCCTTTTTAGTATTGTTGCGTCAAATCCATGGGATGGAAAAAATGTAAGGAGAAATTATGCCGGGCGTTTATGAAATATATGTAAAGGATCATTTTGCAGCGGCCCATGTCCTGAAAGGATATGACGGCAATTGTTCAAACATGCACGGCCATAACTGGATGGTGGAAGCCTATATCCGGTGCACCAGACTGAACAAGCTTGGTTTCGGCCTTGACTTTATGGATGTAAAGGCCGTCATCACCGACATCCTGGCCAAACTGGACCATACAACCTTGAATGACGTGGCTGAATTCAGTCATATCAACCCGACATCTGAAAATATATCCAAGTTCCTGTATAAGGAAATGTCCAGACGCTTAAATACCGAGCATATTGCAGTCAGCAAGGTTATGGTCATGGAAAGCCCCGGATGCGGGTCGTCCTACCAGGAGGTCTGATTGCTCCTGGATGTCTGCGAGATTTTTTACAGCCTGCAGGGGGAATCCACCTTTGCCGGCCTGCCCTGTATTTTCATCCGGCTGTCCGGCTGCAACCTGAGCTGCTCCTGGTGCGACACCACCTATGCAAATGAAACCTGCACACCCATGAGCATTGAAGGCATTCTTGAAAAAGCGGCCGCGATTGACTGTTCCCTGGTTGAAGTGACCGGCGGCGAGCCTTTGCTCCAGGAAAATACCTTTGATCTGATCAACCGGCTGGTTCAAAAAGGCTACCAGGTGCTGATTGAAACCAACGGCAGCAAAAGCATTCAGGCCCTTCCGAAAGAATGCATTAAAATTATGGATATTAAATGCCCGTCCAGCAGGGAATCAGGCAGCACGCTATGGGAAAACCTGGACTTTCTGGGTGAAAAAGATGAAATTAAATTTGTTGTGGCCACTAAAAAAGATTACAACTATGCCAGATCCGTTATCCGGTCAAAACTTGGCCATATCCGGGATAAAAAAATTCACATTTCCCCGGTGTACGGCCAGATAAACATGGAAGACCTGGCTTCCTGGATGTTAAAGGACCGGCTGGGCGCCCGGCTGTCATTCCAGTATCACAAAATCATCTGGGGACCGGACAAGAAAGGAGTTTAAGGCTCGTGTCAGATAAAGCGATTGTTCTTTCCAGCGGCGGTATTGATTCCACTACAGCCATGGCCATTGCAAAATCAAAAGGAAAACAGATTTATTCTTTAAGTTTCAGGTATGGCCAGCGTCACGCGCTTGAACTTGAAGCAGCCAAAAAGGTGGCCAGGGCGCTTGGGGCAAAGGCGCATAGAATCATTGACATTGATTTAAGACAATTCGGGGCATCTGCGTTGACCGACGATATTGACGTACCCAAGCATGATTCAGTAGACCAGCTCGATGATACGGATATCCCCATCACCTATGTGCCGGCCAGAAATACCATCTTTCTTTCCTATGCCATGGCATGGGCTGAAGTGATCGGCGCATCATCCATCTATATCGGGGTGACGGCAGTGGATTATTCCGGATATCCTGACTGCCGCCCTGTTTTTATTGAAGCATTTGAAAAAATGGCCAACCTTGCCACCCGGGCCGGGGTAACCTCAAAAACCGTTTTAAAGATCGAAACCCCGTTGATTGATATGTCCAAATCAGACATTATTAAAACCGGCCATTCCCTGGGCGTAAATTACAGCATGACCCTGTCCTGTTATGACCCGGACAGCAGAGGCCGCTCCTGCGGCCGCTGCGATTCGTGCCTTCACCGGATCAAGGGCTTTAAGGAAGCAGGACTGCCTGATCCCACTCTTTATTTTTAGACGTTGACCCTCCCGTTATCGGCGGCGGATATTTTACAATGGTACGCTCCCTTTCAACAGATAAAGCCCAGGTCCTTCCTGGACACCCGTGATTAATAATCAGCCCCTCCATATTTAATTTTTTGTGTTATTGATTTTCAGGCATTGATCTGATTTAGTGAAAAAGACAGTAAAGGATACAAGATCCTGTTTCATGGATAAAGGATTCACTGAGTGGACCGACCGGAAAAATACCATGTGGTGGTTGTGGACGATGATCCCAATATTTGTGATGTCCTTTTGGATGCTCTGATGGAAAATGGGTATCGAGCTTCCGCCGTAGCTGATGGGCGTTCAATGTGGCGCCTGTTGAAAAATGAAAAATGTGACCTGTTGATCATGGATCTTTATCTGAATAAAGAAAGCGGGCTGCAGCTGGCCCGTGAGGTCAGACAGGGCAGTACAATGCCGATAATCATGCTGACCGGAAAGGGAGACGAAACCGATCGAATCCTGGGCCTGGAAGTGGCGGCAGATGATTTTTTAATGAAACCGTTTAATGTCCGGGAATTGCTGGCACGGGTCCATGCCCTTATCCGCCGGTGTACGACACTTAACCAGCCAATTCATTTTTCCAAGGCAGATGACCATGAATATCTTTTATTTGGCAACTGGATTTTAGACCTGACCATACGGGAACTCAAGGATCGTTCCGGAAAACGGGTTGATTTGACCTTTGGTGAATATACACTTTTGGAAGTACTGCTTAAAGCACCTGACAGGGTTTTTTCCAGGGACCAGCTTCTTGAAAGCACCAGATCCTGTGAAAACGATGTGTTTGACCGAACAATTGATGTATTAATCTTACGACTTCGGCGCAAGATAGAGCCCAATCCTAAAAAACCGGCCCTGATTCTGACTGAACGGGGGATGGGCTATTTTTTGGCCGGTCCTGTTATCAGAAAATAATGCGGCAGATTCAACGACAAGCTTTTTTAACCATCAAGATTGTGGCCCTATTGACATTGGGGCTTGGTCTGACCGGATGGTACGGATTGCACCAGGCCAGTCAGACCGTCCTTGATTTTGAAGCCCGCACACTTCCTGAAATCAGTGCAGCGCTTAATCTGTCGGAAAATGTCGCCCACCTTGCCGCACTGGCTCCCTATGTGTCCGGTTCTGCGAAACCCTTTCAGCTTCAGACGGAGCGTAATCACCTGGAACAACAGTTTGCAGAATTGAAAAAAGTGGCGGACAACCTTAAAGATTCAGATTTTAAGCTTAATTTATCATCGCGGCTGGTAAAATTTCGCATGTATTTAGATGAGCTGATTGAGCAGATAGAAGAAGAACTGTTTTTAAGAGAAGATCTGCTTGCCGAAAAATTTGCCTTAAATGAACTCAACCGGCAGGGACAGATATCTCAAATCAAACCATCCAAAGAGCCGTTTGATTTTTTTTCCATGCTTTATTTTTTGCTTGATCAGGAAAATGAACCCCTGGAATCGCAGCGCCGCATATTGGAAGCTGCGCTTGAATCCATTAAATCAGAACATTATGACATCCAATTGACCCGGGCGATTGAAAATCTGATCGTTGAAACCATTAACATCCATACCCGGAAGCAGAAAATCAACCAGCGAAAATTATTTTTACTGGCTTCTTTACGGGCACAGTCCGGGCTGCTTGCTCAACAGGTCAACCAGTTTGTTGCACAGATACAAAACGAGGTCCTCCTGAAACGCCGCCAGGTCCAGTCACAGGTCCGGAATGCATATATGTTAATGGTGGTCATGGCTGTGCTGCTGATACTGGGCATGCTGTATCATTACCGTTACACCTACCGGATGACAAGAGATTTGTCCCTGGTCACCCAGGATATGCTGAACCTTGCAAACGGACATACCGATACCAGAAAGATAGGAATTTTAAGAGAAGACGAAATTGGTGAACTGGCCCGGGCCTATAATATATTCCGGGATGATTCCATAAAGATAAAAGAATTCAGCGATCATCTTTCCCGGCAGAAAACCATGCTGGAAACCGTTTTCAACCAGATGAACGACGGCCTGAGCGTGTTTTCACCTGACAATAAACTGATATCATGGAATAAAAGATATCTGGAGATATTTGATCTGTCTGAAAACGAAGTCTTTATCAACCGCCCGTTAAGTGAACTGCATGCACTCACCATAAAAAAACCCCATGAATACCGTTCCATTACTAATGATCCCGTTGATATATCAGCGATGAACGAACTTCGCCACAACCAGTCCCAGACATTTGAACTGCATTATCATACCGGGAAAATTGTTGAATTTCGCAGCCAGCCCATGCCCAATGGCGGGTTTGTTACCCTTTACAGCGATTTGACCCGGCGGCGGGCGGTTGAGGCTCAGCTGCACCAGGCACAGAAAATGGAAATGATGGGTCAGCTAACCGGCGGGGTGGCCCATGATTTTAATAATTTGCTTGCTGCAATTCTTGGCAATCTCCAGTTGTTGAGTGCCACCACCGGGTTGGATGAAAAACAAAAAAAATATACGGACAGAGCGTTGATGGTCTCTGAAAAGGGTGTCAATCTGGTCCAGCGGCTTCTGGCATTCAGCCGGATACAGCAGCTTTATCCGGAACCGCTGAATGTGAACGAACTCATTTCTGCCATGCTGGATCTGGTGGAGTACAGCATGGGGCCGGGAATACGGATTTTAACGCAGTTTACATCGGATGAGATGGTGTTTGTGGATCCGTCCCAACTGGAAAACGCACTGCTTAATTTGGCGGTTAACAGCAGTGCTGCAATGCCGGATGGCGGCACGTTAACCTTTATCACCGAACATCAGATCATGCCGGAAAGTCAAAAAGAATGCATTGCTGTAATTGTGGAAGATACCGGTGCCGGTATTCCCCTGGAAATAGAAAAACGGGTGCTGGAGCCCTTTTTTACAACCAAGCCGGCAGGGCAGGGCAGTGGCATGGGGTTGAGCATGGTTTATGGATTTGTAAAACAGTCCGGCGGTGAAATGATTATCCGGTCCACTCCGGGGAATGGGACTAAGATCACTCTGCTGCTGCCGATCATGGAACAAAATCAGGTCATCCAAATCCATCAGAAAGACCAGCCGGTTGAACCGTGTTTAATCCCTGAAGGGAAAAAAATATTATTGGTGGAAGATAATTTCCAAGTCTGTCAGGCTGTGTCTGAACAGATCGAGTCATTGGGTTTCTCAACGCTTCCTGTAAAAAATGCCGAATTAGCTCTGGACATGTTCCAGGATCGCCCGGACGATATTGCCATGGTATTGACCGACATCAGTCTGTCCGGCCCGTTAAGCGGCGTTGATTTGAAAAACAGGCTTTACGGAAAGCGGCCGGAAATCAGGGTGGTCATGACATCCGGTCTGCCCAGGGAAAATCTTGAGAAACAATATGGCTTGAAATCTGAGGACCGGGTTATTGCCAAACCGATTTCTTTTTCCATATTAAACCAATTGTTGATTCATAAATCATGACACGTCATATTTTTTAGAATTTTTCACCCATGTTACAATTATTACACACTTTTTATCCGTTCTGAAATTTTCCATTAACATTTGTTCGTTAATCTGTTTTCAACCGGGAGGTTTAAAAACAATTAAACCCTTCCCGTACTGAATGTTATTTAAAAACGGCAATTTTTAACCAACAATCAAAGGAGAACACTGATGAAACGCTTAATTACATGCGTAACGCTTGTGCTTTTGGCAGGTTTTTTTTTAACCCTGGTGGGGATATCCGGGGCTGCAGCATCCGACAAGGTCATTATCGGCCTGATCACTAAAACAAATACCAATCCTTTTTTTGTGGAAATGCGGAAAGGTGCCATGGAAAAAGCAAAAGAACTTGGTGTTGAACTCCGTACATTTGCAGGCAAATATGATGGAGATGTTAACAGCCAGGTGCAGGCGGTTGAAAATCTGATTTCAGCAGGTGCCAAAGGGATATTGATAACACCCAATGATTCAAGAGCCATGGTTCCTGTTATACAGACTGCACGAAAAGCAGGGCTGGTGGTTATTGCACTGGATACACCGTTGGATCCGCCCAGTGCGGCAGATGCAACTTTTGCAACTGACAATTTTGAAGCCGGGCTGGCCATTGGGAAATGGGCAAAAGCAAAAATGGGAAATAAAGCGGCTAAAATTGCCATGCTCGACTTGAATGTCAGTGAGATATCCGTTGATGTACAGCGGGATCAGGGATTTTTAAAAGGATTTGGAATTGATATTAAAAATCCGGAAGATATTGGTGATGAAACCGATCCCCGCATTGTCGGCCATGCCATGACCAAAGGAGCCGCAGAAGGCGGACGGTCAGCCATGGAAAATCTGCTCCAAAAAGATCCTGAAATCAACCTGGTCTATACCATCAACGAACCGGCTGCTGCCGGTGCATACGAGGCATTGAAGGCTGCCGGCCGCGAAAAAAACGTATTGATTGTTTCTGTGGATGGCGGGTGTGCCGGTGTTAGAAATATCAATGAAAATATTATTGGTGCAACATCCATGCAGTTCCCCCTGCGAATGGCTTCCTATGGCGTGGAATCGATTGTTAAATATGCACAGACCGGTGTCAAACCGGGTGCGACACCGGGGCTGGACTTTTTTAATACCGGTGTTCAACTGATCACCAATGATCCTGTTCCCGGCGTGCCTTCAGTAAGAGCAGATGAAGGATTAAACCTGTGCTGGGGAAAATAAGACGGTTGGATTAAATATAAAAGGGGTTATAAGATGTCAGGTTCCATTGAAGTAAACATATCCGCTGGTGAAGAGGTGGCCCGGTTTACCGAGCCCGTATCCTGCTGGAAATGGATTCATCGATTCCTGCACAGCCAGCCGGTTGCAGCACCAATGATTGTATTTATCATCGCAATTGCCATATTCAGTATTGCTGTCGGCGGCCGTTTCTTTCACCCGTTTAATTTATCCCTTATCCTTCAGCAGGTCACAATCATCGGAACGATCGGAATTGCCCAGACACTTATTATTTTAACCGCCGGTATCGACTTGTCCGTTGGTGCAATCATGGTTCTGTCATCTGTTGTTATGGGCCGGATGTGTGTGGATTTCGGACTCCATCCGGCCATAGCAATTTTGATAGGCATCATGATCGGCGCTTTGGCCGGCGGTATAAACGGTGTCCTGGTCACCCGGTTTAAATTGCCGCCCTTTATTGCCACCCTGGGAACCCTGAGTATTTTCTGGGCATTAAACCTGTGGTATTCGGGAAGTGAAACCATTGGGTCCCAGGTTCTCAATACATCTGCCCCTTTTTTGAAATGGACGGGTCAGTCCTTTGACTTTTTCGGGGCACGCTTAACATTTGGCTCCATTATTATGGTGCTGATTTTTATTTTAGTCTGGTATGCACTGAATTATACTGCCTGGGGAAAGCATGTTTATGCAACCGGTGATAATCCGGAAGCAGCGGAACTGGTGGGTATTTCAACCAAATGGATACTCCTGTCGGTCTATATTGTTGCCGGAATTATCTGTTCAATCGGCGGATGGGTGCTCATCGGGCGGATCGGTTCGGTCACACCCATTGCCGGCCAGTCCGCAAACCTGGACAGCATTACCGCTGTTGTTATTGGCGGGACAAGCCTGTTTGGCGGGCGGGGGTCCATTTTCGGAACCCTGATCGGCGCCCTGATTGTCGGGGTTTTTCGAAACGGGCTGGCCCTGTCCGGCGTCGATGTGGTGTGGCAGGAATTCACTGTCGGTGTTCTGATTATTATTGCGGTTGCCATTGATCAATGGATCAGAAAGGTGGGATCATGAGTGATTTAAATCAACAGCCCATCATGCAGGCCATTGGACTTGTGAAACGCTATGGACGGGTCACTGCATTGGATAGAGCTGATTTTGAACTCTATCCCGGAGAAATTCTTGCAGTTATCGGAGACAATGGCGCCGGAAAATCCACGTTGATTAAAGCACTGTCCGGGGCCATTGAAGTCAGTGAAGGGGAAATCCGCCTGAATCAAAAACCTGTCCAGTTTAAAAACCCGATGGATGCCCGTAATGCCGGTATTGAAACGGTTTATCAAAATCTGGCAGTTTCTCCTGCCCTGGATATTGCCAGCAACCTGTTTTTAGGCCGTGAAATACGCAAGCCCGGGATCATGGGAACAGTATTCCGTATGCTGGATAAACAGGCAATGCGGCAAAGTGCCCGCAAGAAATTGACAGAGCTTGGCCTGCTGACCATACAAAATATCGGTCAGGCGGTTGAAACACTGTCGGGCGGGCAGCGTCAGGGTGTGGCCGTGGCCAGGGCGGCTGTCTTTGGCAGTAAAGTGGTTATCATGGATGAACCCACCGCAGCCTTAGGTGTTAAAGAATCCAGCCGGGTTCTGAATCTGATCAGGGATGTTCGGGATCGTGGAATGTCTGTTGTATTGATCAGCCACAACATGCCGCATGTATTTGAAGTCGCTGATCGGATCCATATCCATCGGCTGGGCAAAAGAATTGCTGTTATCAATCCAAGAACCCATACCATGTCCGATGCAGTGGCCATTATGACCGGAGCCATGGATCCTGCGCAGCATAGTGCCGGCGCCTATTGTCCTCCAAAGAAGAACGGCAGCGTGAGTTGATTTTAAAAAAAAAATGTTGTACCTATATCATGTAATGACATAATTTTTCCCTGTAAAATAAGGGCGTTTAT
>JBNKNP010000317.1:0-30223 GCA_050293905.1 Desulfobacteraceae bacterium
ATATGAAACCCTATGTTTAAAACCTTGATTCAAATAGTATTATTCATGAAAAATCATCAAAATATAATATATTTATAACGATTTTGTTATACATTATATTACGTTTTTGTTTATAAAAACAATTAGACTCTAACTCCATACCTCCCGCCAAAAACAAATTATCTGTCTCATATCAGATAGTTATAAACATCTGTGTTTTTTTCTAAAAACCTGGCCTGCCATTTGCAATTTAAAGGAGCAACATTTTCAGCAGGCGCAGATTCCGGATTCCGATTAATTTGCCTGCCGGATAAAAAAAAAGGAAATTTTAACAGCTTAAGTAACAATGAAATTTAAAAGGAGAAAAGATGAAATTTAAACGAACCAGATCAATCGCTGTTCTTTGTATCATAGGGATCTCACTGTTGACGGCCCCTGTATTTGCCGCAGATACCATTAAAGTCGGTGTTCTGCATTCTTTATCAGGCACAATGGCCATCAGTGAGACAACACTGAAAGACACCATGCTGATGTTGATTGAACAACAAAACAAAAAAGGTGGCCTTTTGGGAAAAAAACTGGAAGCAGTGGTTGTTGACCCGGCATCAAACTGGCCCCTGTTTGCAGAAAAGGCCAGGGAACTGATTCAAAAAGAAAAGGTGGCTTCCGTATTCGGCTGCTGGACTTCCGTATCCAGAAAATCAGTCCTGCCCGTATTTGAAGAGCTCAACAGTCTTTTATTTTATCCGGTACAATATGAGGGTGAAGAATCAAGCAAAAACGTTTTCTATACAGGCGCAGCCCCCAACCAGCAGGCCATTCCTGCAGTTGATTACCTCATGAACGAAATGGGTGTAAAACGATGGGTCCTGGCCGGGACAGATTATGTTTATCCGCGGACAACCAATAAAATCCTTGAGGCGTACCTGAAAGCAAAAGGTGTGGCCCAAAAAGATATCATGATCAATTATACTCCCTTTGGTCATTCAGACTGGCAGTCCATTGTTGCAGATATAAAAAAATTCGGTACTGCCGGCAAAAAAACTGCGGTTGTATCAACCATCAACGGTGATGCCAACGTGCCGTTTTACAAGGAGCTGGGCAACCAGGGCATCTCATCTGAAAGCATTCCGGTTGTTGCCTTTTCAGTGGGCGAAGAAGAATTATCCGGCATTGACACAAAACCGCTGGTCGGCCACCTGGCTGCATGGAATTATTTCATGAGCGTGGACAATGAAATCAATGATGAATTTATTGAAAACTGGCATGGATTTATCAAAAATGAAAAACGGGTGACCAATGACCCTATGGAAGCGCATTATATCGGCTTTAACATGTGGGTAAAAGCCGTTGAAAAAGCAGGCACCACTGATCCTGATGCCGTTCAGAAAGCCATCATCGGAATTACCGTCCCCAACCTGTCCGGCGGATATGCAGCCATGATGCCCAACCACCACATCACAAAACCGGTATTAATCGGCGAAATCCAGGACGACGGCCAGTTTGAAGTTGTCTGGCAGACATCCGGACTGGTAGTCGGTGATGCCTGGTCTGACTTTCTACCCGGATCAAAAGACCTGATTTCCGACTGGCGCTATCCGCTGAACTGCGGCAACTTTAACGTCAATACAGGCAAATGCTCCGGAAAATAATTACGCGGGGCATAATAGCCAATAACCGGGGGAAAACCACAGCACGGCTGTGTCCCCCGGTAGACCACAGGACTTTAAAAAAACCGTTAACAGGATTAAGTGACTGACCATGAACACACGAACTTTCCGGACAATCGTTCATCATCTGAACCGGCACATTATCTGCTTCATATTGATGGCAGCAGAGATATTGCTCCTCTCGACGTCTCCGGGGATGGCCAAAACTGTGGACAAGGACGGGCCGGCTCTTCTTGTAAAAAAAAATTACAGGGAAAAGGAACAGGGGGTCGACCTGCTGGCCCGGGATTTGACCGATTATCACATTATTGTTTTAAAAGCCTTGTCCCAGGGCACCCTCTACTACCGGAAAAATTCAAAACAGCTTGTTATCGGGACACCTGCCCAGGAGGGTAAAATTGACATTATCGCCGCCCGGACCGGAGAATCACTGGGATCGGTTAAAAAAAGAAAACTAAAAAAAATAAACACAAACAACAAGATCCGGATAAAACTCAAACAGATCATCACCCGCATTGACTTGAGTCATCCGGACAAAGAGATCCGGGAGACTGCGGCAAAACAGATCCTGGAGCAATTGAATCCGTCAGCGCTCGATATTGTGAAAGAACGCCTGGAAGTTGAAACAGACAAAAAGACACGAACCCTGCTGCTGCTGGCGCAGGCTGTCGGCAATCTGGGCAGCGACAATCCTGAAGACCGGGTTAGCGCACTGTCAACGGTATCCGGAAGCTTAAATCCGGTGGTTCACCGGCGGTTAACACAGATGCTGAACGCGGAAACCGACACCTTTGTTAAAAAAAAGGCCGCAGATGTTCTTGCCGGAATTGAGCGGCGCCGTTCTGTTTACTCCTTTTTAGAGACCCTCTTTTTCGGGCTCAGCCAGGGATCGATACTGGTCCTTGCATCCATTGGTCTGGCCATCACATTCGGCGTCATCGGCGTTATTAATATGGCCCATGGTGAACTGATCATGATCGGCGCTTACACCACCTATGTCATCCAATTATTGATGCCGGATGCCATTGGCTTGTCCGTCTGCCTGGCAATTCCGGCTGCTTTTTTAGTCTCCGGCAGTATCGGTATTCTGATTGAACGCGCGGTGATCCGTTTTTTATACGGCCGGCCTCTGGAAACCCTGCTGGCTACATTCGGTATCAGCCTGGTACTGCAGCAATCGGTCCGGTCCATTTTTTCCCCTTTGAACCGTTCGGTTGAAACACCGTCATGGATGAGCGGCTCCTTTGCCGTTAATGATTTCTTTTCCCTGACACTGAACCGGGTGGTTATTTTATTTTTCTGCATGCTGGTATTTGCCGGCCTGTTTTTAATCATGAAAAAAACCGTTCTGGGACTGCGGGTCAGGGCCGTTGCCCAGAACCGACAGATGGCAAGAGCCATGGGCATCCGTGCAGCCAGGGTCGATGCACTGACCTTCGGACTGGGTTCGGGTATTGCCGGTATTGCCGGGGTCGCACTGAGCCAGCTGACCAATGTCGGTCCGAACCTGGGACAATCCTATATTATTGATTCTTTCATGGTGGTTGTGTTCGGCGGTGCCGGCAACCTGTGGGGGACACTTTTAGGCGGGTTGTGCCTGGGAACGGCCAACAAGTTTATCGAACCTGTTTCCGGGGCGGTTCTGGCAAAAATTATCATTCTGGTTTTCATCATTCTTTTTATTCAAAAACGGCCCCAGGGCCTTTTTCCGGCAAAAGGCCGGGCAGCGACAGGATAATCCCATGTTTTTAAAAAAAATAATCAATGACCGATCCGGCATGCTGTTTCTTTCTTTGTTGAGTCTGTTTACCATTGCCGTGCCATGCCTGAATCTGATGGTGCCCCAGGAAAGCGCCTTTCACGTTTCCACCTATACCATGGCCATATTCGGGAAATACCTGACCTATGCGCTCCTGGCGATTTCAGTGGATCTGATATGGGGGTACATGGGTATTTTAAGCCTGGGGCACAGTGCCTTTTTCGCCCTTGGCGGTTATGGCATGGGCATGTACCTGATGCGTCAGATCGGCACCCGGGGAGAATATGGTCATCCCATCCTGCCCGACTTCATGGTTTTTTTAAACTGGCACGAGCTGCCATGGTTCTGGCACGGGTTTAACTGGTTCGGGTTCGCCATGGTCATGGCGGTATTGATACCTGTGCTGCTGGCCATGGTTTTCGGATGGTTTGCATTTAAATCCAGGGTGTCCGGCGTGTATTTATCCATCATTACCCAGGCTTTGACCTATTCTTTGATGCTGGCGTTTTTCAGAAATGAAATGGGTTTCGGCGGCAACAACGGCCTGACCGATTTTAAGGATATCCTGGGGTTTTCTCTCCAGTCCGACACCACCCGGGCCGCACTTTTTGCCCTTTCCGGGGCAGCCCTGGGAATCGGATATCTGTCCTGTCATTTTATTGTAAACTCCAAGCTGGGAAGGGTCTGCCGTGCCATCCGGGACTCGGAAGACCGAACCTTGTTCATCGGCTATGGGGTGGCCCGTGTTCAACTGGCTGTTTTTGCTTTTTCAGCTGCCCTGGCCGCTGTGGCCGGTATCCTTTATGTCCCCCAGGTGGGGATCATCAACCCGTCTGAATTTTCACCGCTTAACGGTATTGAAATCGTGGTCTGGGTGGCTGTCGGCGGCCGGGCAACATTGTTCGGTGCGGTCATCGGGGCCTTAACCGTTAATTATGCAAAAAGTTTTTTAACCGCTGCCATGCCGGAAATCTGGCTCTTTGCCCTGGGTGCGCTCTTTATTTTCGTCACCCTGTTCCTGCCGGATGGAATCGCGGGTTTTTTCAATACAAAGAGGCATCAGAAACAACCGGCCGGACCCCGGACCAATGAAGAAAAAGCAAACCAGCAGCCAACACCCCAACCCCAAATGGAGGCAGAATGATCAGCCGCGAAGCCTTTGACAATTTCATGCGAAGAGACCGGGTATTTGAATTTCTGATCCCTGATCTTCCCCCGCAGGTTAACACGGACAAAGGGATTATCCTCTACCTGGAAGATATTTCGGTTTCTTTTGACGGATTCAAAGCCATTGACAATCTCAATCTCTACGTGGAGAAAGGAGAGCTTCGATGCATTATCGGCCCCAATGGCGCCGGCAAAACCACCATGATGGACATTATCACCGGCAAAACCCGGCCGGACAGCGGAAAAGCCTGGTTCGGACAGGAGATCAACCTGCTCAAACTCAATGAGCCCCAGATTGCCCAGGCCGGTATTGGACGCAAATTCCAGAAACCAACGGTCTTTGAAAACCATACGGTTTTTGAAAACCTGGAACTGGCCATGGCCTGCGACAAACGGGTTTTTCCCACCCTGCTGTCATCCCTTGCCCCTGCCCAGAAAGAACAGATCGATCAGACGCTGGAACTGATCGGATTAACCGACCTCCATACCTGCCAGGCAGGAATTCTCTCCCACGGTCAGAAACAATGGCTGGAAATCGGCATGCTGCTCATGCAGAATCCGGCACTGCTGCTGGTGGATGAACCCGTGGCCGGCATGACCCACCAGGAAATGGATAAAACAGCACAATTACTGACATCCCTGGCAGGTGAGCGTTCGGTGATTGTGGTTGAGCATGATATGGATTTTGTCCGGTCCATTGCAAAAAACGTTACCGTCCTTCACCAGGGAAGCGTCCTGGCCGAAGGATCCATGGATAAAATTCAAAATGACCCCAAAGTCATTGAAGTCTACCTGGGAGCCTGAAAAAGTATGCTGACCATTGAAAACCTGAACTTTTACTATGGCGAGAGCCACACCCTGCGTGATTTAAACCTGACCCTGAAACAGGGGGAATGCACGTGCCTGATGGGCCGAAACGGTGTCGGCAAAACCACGCTGCTCAAATGCATCATGGGCCTGCTCAAGCCCAGATCCGGCAGGATTGGCTACTGTGACCAGCCCATTGAAAAAAAAGATCCTGAATTCCGTGCCGGACTGGGGATCGGATATGTCCCCCAGGGACGGCAGATTTTCCCGCTTTTAAGCGTGCAGGAAAACCTGGAAATCGGCCTTACCACCGGCAAAAAAAGACAAAAACAGATTCCGGATCTGATTTATGACTTGTTTCCCATACTAAAAGAGATGCACGCAAGGATGGGCGGAGATCTGTCCGGCGGCCAGCAGCAGCAGCTTGCCATCGGCCGGGCACTGGTCCTGGAACCGCAGCTTTTAATCCTTGACGAACCCACTGAAGGCATCCAGCCCAACATTGTACGGGAAATCGGGGAAATCATCCGGCGGCTGATTTCAGACATGGGTATTACCGTGCTTCTGGTTGAACAAAAACTGCCCTTTGCAAAGACCTACGGCAAACATTTTGCCATTCTGGACCGTGGCCGGGATGTTGCATCCGGCAGGATGACCGACCTTGACGAGACCATGGTTAAACAATATTTAACGGTGTAATCATGACCGGCACACCACCAGAAACACAGATGAAAGAACAAACAGGATGGCAGGCCCGACTGAGCATGGATATGCAATACCGCTCAGACCGGTCCGTACCCATGAATTGTTCCCGGAAAGGGCCGTTGACCTTTCAAAGGCCTTTTTATCCGGAAAAGGATGTCTGCCATCTCTACCTGCTCCATCCGCCCGGCGGGATCGTCGGCGGAGACCGGATCGAGCTGGATATCCGAATGCTTCCCAAAGCACACGGCCTGTTTACCACACCGGGAGCCACAAAATTCTACAGATCCGTCGGTCCTGTGGCACAGCAGTATCAGACATTCTTTGTGGAAAAAAACAGTGTGCTGGAATGGTTTCCCCAGGAAACCATTTTATTTAACCTGGCAAAAGCAGATATCCAGACCACGGTTTATCTTGAAACCGGTGCCCGGTTTATAGGCTGGGATATCACCTGCCTGGGACGGCCTGCAGGCGGCCATGCGTTTCATTCGGGCCGACTTGAAAACAGGCTTTCCATTTTTGAAAATAAACGACCGCTGTTTATGGACAGGCTCCGTCTGGATCCACAGAGGGAAACCGGATGCCTGATCAACAGCATCGCCGGGCTCCAGGGGTTTCCTGTGGTTGGCTGTTTTGTTGCCAATGCTGTTACTGATGCCATACATGACGCGCTCAAGCCGGAAATTCAACCTGCAGCTGATCAAAAAAATTGCCTGATCGCTGTCACCCGGATCAGGGAACTGCTCATTGCCCGGTATCTGGGAAATGATCCGGAACAGGCCAGGCAGTTTTTTATATCCATCTGGCAGCACCTCCGCCCGGCTGTTCTCGGCAAACCGGTCTGTCTGCCGCGAATATGGGCCACATGACCTGACACATCCGGACCTGAAACAAAACCGAACAATAAAAATTAACTTGAAAATGAGAGGATAAATCATGGAACTGACTGCAAGGGAAAAGGACAAACTCATGCTGTTTACCGCCGGTCTTTTAGCTGAGCGCCGAAAAGAAAAAGGTCTTTTGCTCAACTATCCGGAAGCCGTCGCCTATATCAGCGCAGCTATTCTGGAAGGGGCACGGGAAGGGAAAACCGTCACCCAGTTAATGGACTACGGCCGGACACTGCTTACAACTGAAGATGTTATGGACGGTGTGGCTGCCATGGTGAATGACATCCAGGTGGAGGCCACCTTCCCGGACGGCACCAAACTGGTCACGGTGCATCAGCCCATTATCTGAGCATGAAAGGAGTATGAACAATGATTCCCGGAGAAATCATCACCGCAGACGGTGAAATTGAGATCAACACGGGCAGGAAAACCCTGACCGTAACAGTGGCCAATACCGGCGACCGGCCCATACAGGTCGGCTCACACTACCATTTTTATGAAACAAATGAGGCCCTGGCCTTTGAAAGAGCCCGGACAAAAGGATTCCGGCTCAACATTCCGGCAGGTACGGCAGTCCGTTTTGAACCGGGACTGTCGCGCGCAGTGGAACTGGTCAGCTATGCCGGGAAAAAAAGAATTTTCGGCTTTAATTCAAAAATTATGGGAGTGCTGGAGGATTAACCATGGCATCAATTGACAAAAAAGCATATTGCGAAATGTTCGGCCCCACAACCGGAGACCGGGTCCGCCTGGCAGATACGGAACTGTGGATCCAGGTGGAAAAAGACCTGACCGTTTACGGCGACGAGATAAAATTCGGCGGAGGGAAAGTCATCCGGGACGGCATGGGCCAGAGCCAGCGCTCCTGCTCCGTGGCCATGGATACCGTGATCACCAACGCCCTGATCATTGATTTCTGGGGGATCGTAAAAGCGGATATCGGCATAAAAAACGGCCGCATCGCAGGGATCGGAAAAGCAGGAAATCCCGATGTCCAGGAAGGGGTGGATATCATAGTGGGGCCGGGCACTGAAGCCATTGCCGGAGAAGGGTCCATTATTACTGCCGGCGGTATTGATGCCCATATTCATTTTATCTGTCCCCAACAGATCGAAGAGGCCTTAAATTCAGGTATCACAACCATGCTCGGCGGCGGAACCGGCCCGGCCACCGGCACCAATGCCACCACCTGCACCCCTGGTGTCTGGCATATCCACAGAATGCTCCAGGCAGCGGACGCATTTCCCATGAACCTGGGTTTCTTAGGAAAAGGCAATGCCAGTCAGGGCACGGCTTTGGAAGAACAGATCGAAGCCGGGGCCATGGGGCTGAAACTGCATGAAGACTGGGGTACCACCCCCTCAGCCATTGACACCTGCCTGAGTGTGGCAGATGAATATGACGTCCAGGTGGCCATCCATACAGATACCTTAAATGAATCCGGGTTTGTGGAAGACACCCTGGCTGCCATCAAAAACCGGACCATCCATACCTATCACACTGAAGGTGCCGGCGGCGGGCACGCCCCGGATATCATAAAAGCCTGCGGCCGGCGCAATATCCTGCCGTCATCCACCAATCCCACCCGGCCGTATACGGTCAATACGGTTGACGAACACCTGGATATGCTCATGGTCTGTCATCATCTGGACCCGAATATTGCCGAAGACATTGCCTTTGCCGAATCCCGTATCCGGCGTGAAACCATTGCTGCCGAAGATATCCTTCACGACATGGGCGCTTTTTCCATGATTGCATCAGATTCCCAGGCCATGGGACGCGTGGGCGAAGTCATCACCCGGACCTGGCAGACCGCCCATAAAATGAAGGTTCAGCGCGGCCCACTCAAGGAAGACTCAAAAGAAAATGACAATTTCAGGGTCCAGCGCTACCTGGCCAAATACACGCTGAATCCGGCGATTTCCCATGGCATCAGCCATGAAGTCGGATCTGTGGAAAAGGGAAAACTGGCTGATCTTGTTTTGTGGAAACCTGCCTTTTTCGGTGTCAAACCCTCGTTAATCATTAAAGGCGGCATGATTGCTTCAGCGCCCATGGGAGATCCCAATGCATCCATTCCCTCTCCCCAGCCGGTTCACTACAGACCCATGTTCGGCGCTTACGGCCATGCCCGGCATGATACCTGCCTGACCTTTATTTCCCAGGCAGCTTTTGAAATGCAGATCCCAAGGCAGATCGGCCTTGTAACCCAAATTGCCGTTGCGAAAAACTGCCGGGACGTTAAAAAATCAGACATGATGCACAACCGGTATCTGCCCGATATAAAAGTGGATCCCCAGACCTATCAGGTAACAGCAGACGGGGAACCGCTCATCTGTGAACCTGCCAAAACCCTGCCCATGGCGCAGCGGTATTTTTTATTCTGATGATAGAATTGACACAGATAGACAAAAGCCCCCAGCCGGCTCAGACATCGGTTACGCTTGATTATGATGCCAGAACCCGGGGCCGTTTGAGAGTCACCCTGGATAACGGACAGGAAGCAGGTATCTTTATCAGCCGCGGCAAAGTATTGAAACACGGGGATATCTTAAGCGCCCAAACCGGGGAACGGGTTCGGGTGATTGCCTGCGATGAGGCGGTTTCAACCGTTACAGCCTGTCATTTCAACGACCTGCTTCTGGCCTGTTATCATCTGGGAAACCGCCATGTTTCCCTGGAAATCACAGATTCATATCTCAGGTACCGGCAGGACCATGTCCTTGACGAAATGGTCCGTCACCTGGGGTTGAACGTGATCCACGAACATGCACCGTTTTCACCTGAATCCGGTGCTTACCAGGCTTCCGCCCACCACCATGGGGGCACACATGCCCATTGAAACTGCAGACAGAACGCAGCCGGTCCCAGGAAATGAGCCGGACCACACAGCCTCCGGAACCGGATACCAGCTAAGATTGATGCACCTGATGAGTCCGTCCCTTCCCACGGGCAGCTTTGCCTATTCCCAGGGCCTTGAATGGGCGGTGGAAGCAGGCTGGGTTACAGACATGCTGTCCTTTGAACACTGGCTGACCCAAATTCTTCACCACGGCATGGCCTATACGGATATACCGATTCTAAAACAGATCCATGCCGCCTGCCGAACGGACAGCCTGAATGATGCCGGTTTCTGGATTGACACGCTGCTGGCTCTGCGGGAAACCCGTGAACTGTTTGAGGAAGAACAGACCCGGGGCCGGGCGCTTTGCGCCATTCTGGCCCGGTTTCATCCGGATGGCTTTGACAAATGGGCAGACCTGCTTAGGACCAGCCAGCTTGCCGGCTATGCCTTTGCCGCAAGCCGCTGGAACATCCCTTTAAAAGAACTGGCCTGTGCTTACCTCTGGTCCTGGCTGGAAAACCAGGTCACTGCAGGAATCAAACTGATTCCCCTTGGCCAGTCCCAGGGGCATGAATTAATTTTTTCACTGGATCATACAATCTTTCAGGCAGCAGATCATGGCCTGGCCCTGAATGAGGCTGACATCGGTGCATCCCTGCCGGCAGTTGCCATTGGCTCCAGCCGCCATGAAACCCAGTATACCCGGTTGTTCCGGTCATAAAACACCATAAGGAGAAAAACTATGAATTCCGATATATCCGTTCTCAGAGTAGGCATTGGCGGCCCGGTCGGGTCAGGTAAAACCGCTTTGCTGGAAATGCTGTGCAGAAAAATGACGGACAGATATTCCATTGCCGTGGTCACCAATGACATTTATACCCAGGAAGATGCCCGGTTTCTCATGCAAAGCGGTGTTCTGCCCAAAGACCGGATTACCGGCGTTGAAACCGGGGGATGCCCCCACACAGCCATCAGGGAGGACGCGTCCATGAATCTGGCCGCAGTGGAAGATCTATGCACCCGCTTTGCCGACCTGCAGATCGTATTTGTGGAAAGCGGCGGAGACAACCTGAGTGCGACATTCAGCCCGGAACTGGCTGATTTGATGATTTATGTCATTGATGTGGCAGCCGGTGAAAAAATCCCCAGGAAAGGCGGTCCCGGGATCACCCGCTCCGACCTTCTGGTTATCAATAAAATTGACCTGGCACCGCTCGTGGGCGCCTCCCTGGACGTGATGGAAGCAGACACCCTTAAAATGAGGGGAGAAAAACCCTTTGTCTTCTCCAATCTTAAATCCGGCCGGGGCTGCGACGAAATCATCTCCTTTATCGAGACCCAGGGCATGCTGGCACGGTGAG
Organism: Desulfobacteraceae bacterium; assembly: GCA_050293905.1. Classification (GTDB taxonomy): domain Bacteria; phylum Desulfobacterota; class Desulfobacteria; order Desulfobacterales; family Desulfobacteraceae; genus Desulfobacula. The sequence continues at coordinate 11,181 of JBNKNP010000317.1, forward strand.
CCGATAATAAAAACCAGCTGAACCACCTTTTTCCCCTATCAAAATGAATGTTTTCAAGTTCTTAATTTTTTTATTGCCTTAACTTGCATAAACTTGCTACAGGTACAATCTGTAGTGTTGGTATCAGGAGTAAGGATCATAATTCAAAATAAAAAGATACGATTAAATGATGTCCATTGATGCCTAAAACGTATCATTAAAGTCAAATGCCGTATATAGGGGAACAGCGATGCAAATCAGTATTGGATTCAGTACCGCCGATGAAGCCTCGAAAAGTGTTTTGGAATTAGTAAGCCAAATCAAACCGGCTTCCGTCCAACCCGGCCCGAATGATGTACTCCTTGCCTTTTGCAATTCCGGGATCAGCCAAACCGATTTTTTTATTAATTTGCGCCGGGCATTTGGAGAAACAGCAGTTATCGGCGGTGGTGTGATTGGGGTGATAACCAATGAGAACTATGAATATCGGAATCCTGCAGCCGGCGCCATGTTGATTCAGGGCAATGATTACACTTTCCGGTATGGGACCACACGGATAATTGACAAAAAAGAAGCAGAGTCAGGCGAAAATTTAATCCGTAAGATCCGGGTTGAAAACAATGATAAAGCAGCTCTCCTTTTTTTCGAATCCACAAGGATCGAATCCACAGAAACGAGCCCTCCTATATTTTACGAGCCAACCATGTTTTGCAATGGAATTTATAAAAAGATGCCGGAAAGTATATTGATGGCCGGAGGGGGATTAACCGACAATTACAATTTTTACAAAACATGGCAGTTCTGCGGAGACTCAATTCAAAGAGATACCGCAGTGGCTCTTATGCTTGGCGGGCCGGTCAAACCGTATTGCAAGATCTTTCACGGCTGCACGCCTTTGGACGGGCTCTATCATACCATCACCAAAATGACAGACGGCATTATTGTAGAATTAGACGGCGCACCTATTGTTGAAATGATTGACGAGTTTCATCAAGATCAAAACTGGCGAAATGAACATCCCCTTAAATTCCTGACACTCGGTATTAATAAAGGAGATAAATTTGGTGATTTTATAGAAACCAGTTACATCAACAGACTTATCTCAGGCATCACCCCGGATGGGAAAGGCATCATGCTCATGGAATCCTCTTTTAAGGAAGGGGATGAGATCCAGTTCATGTTAAGAGACAATAACAAAATGGTTGAAACCGCCAGAGAAGGGACACAATCCCTGATAGACACAATTGAGGCTGAAAACAAAAAGCCCTGTTTTGCCGTTTACATTGACTGTGCAGGCAGGGCTTCAGATTTCTGCAACAGTTTAAATGAGGAAGCTGAGGAAGTTCAAAAACTTATGAATAAATACAATATTCCGCTGCTGGGAATCTACTCCGGTATTGAGGTTGCTCCGTTTGGCGGCAGGAGCATGGGCCTTGACTGGACAGGCGTACTGTTCGTTTTAACGGAGGATTAACATGACCGGCTCTGATATTGAAAAATATCGTAAAGCTGTCTCACAACTGGACTCGGCGCTGGCAGAGAAACAGAAAGAAATAGACTATTACAAAAAAAGGGCACAGGAAGCCGGCCTGAAAAGGCTGCGTGAAATCAACCAGATGTCCCGGCTCATTGAAGCAAGGAAAATAGCAGAAAAAGAACGTGAAAAAGTAATCCAGAGTCTTAAGCGCGCATTGGATGAAGTCAAAATGCTCAAAGGCTTAATACCGATTTGTGCCTCCTGTAAAAAAATTCGGGATGACAAAGGATACTGGAACCAGATTGAATCTTATATCGAACAGCACTCAGATGCGGCTTTCAGTCACGGTCTGTGCCCTGACTGTTTAGACGAAATATATGGTGACAAACCATGGTATATAAGAATGAAAAAAAAGACTGATCCGGAAAATCAATAACCAGTCCTTTTAAAAAAAATTATTGAACGGCTATCCCATACTTTTTAATACGCTTCCAGACCGTTACCCGGCTGACACCTAATATTTGTGCTGCCTGGGTCTGATTACCGTCTGCCCGCTCAAGGGCGTGGATAAGGGCTTCTTTTTCGCTTTGTCCCCGGTTTACCTTGTCCGTAGTTTTCCGGGCATTCGGATCAGGTATGCTTTGGACCGCGCCCTGGGTAATTTTGTCAGGAAGATGCTCCGGACCGATACTTTTTCCCCGGGAAAGGACAAAGGCATATTCCACGCTGTTTCGCAGCTCCCGGATATTGCCCGGCCAGGAATAAGCCAGCATCAGCCGCATGGCTTCCGGTGTAAATCCCAGGATATTCTTATGGGTTTTTTCCGCATGAATATAAATAAAGTGCTCAATCAGCAAAGGGATATCATCTTTCCGATCCTTTAAAGGCGGACAGGTCATGGGAAACACATTGATCCGGAAAAACAGGTCCTCTCTGAATTTACCGTCTTCAATAAGCTGTTCAAGATTTTTATGGGTGGCAGTGATGATCCTGGCATCGATGGGAATACTGGTATTGCTCCCCACCCGCTGGATGGTTTTATCCTCAAGCACCCGGAGCAGCTTGACCTGGACCGGCAAAGAAATGTCGCCTATCTCATCTAAAAATATGGTCCCTTTATGGGCGGCTTCAAACCGTCCGATCCTGTCATTTTGAGCGCCGGTATACGCCCCCTTCACATGGCCGAACAACTCGCTTTCCAGAACATGTTCACTCAAGGCGGCACAATTGACTTTGACAAACGGCCGGGACGCCCGCTCCCCGGTTTCATGCAGAGCTTTGGCCACCATCTCCTTGCCGGACCCGCTGGGTCCCAGGATCATGACCGGCGTATCCAGAGAAGCCACGCTTTGGATATGCTCATAAAGATTCTGCATCACCGGCGTCCGGCCGATAATTCCGTGAAAGCCGTCCTCGATTTCATAGAGCCGCCTGATTGTATTCAGTTCATTTTTATAATGAATATTTTCAGAGATGTCCTTCAGGGTCTCCACTGCCCCTGCAACATTGCCGTTTTCATCATACAGGACCCTGGCCCGCTTGATAATGGGAATGTGCTGATTGCGGATGGTGGTAATCATGCATTTTTTTTCCCGGATAAATTTTTCCTCAAACAGGCCGCACCAGTTTTCACCCAGGCCTTTTCCAATAATTTTACAGCCGGTGCAGTTCAGTATTCTGCATGACTGCCCCTTTAACTGATCTTCGGTATAACCGGTCATCAGCTGGGCGGTTTCATTTGCCGCAATAAAGCGTCCCTTCTCATCCACCAGTATGATTCCGTCCTGAACCGAATCGATAATCTCCCGCCAGAATTTTTCAATATCCATATTATCTCCTGCACCGTTAACACCATTAACATTAAGTTAACACATCATTAACGATCATTCAATTCATTCCTGATTTTCCACTGCCCCCCTCAATGTCTGAAAACTAATTATTATCTATAATATCAGTTCATTATTAAATAATTACCCGGACATTCAACCCTCTGGCACCTGATTTGCTCTATCTAGAGTCAGTCCTGAACCGTTAATACTGATGAACAAAGGAGACCCAATGAAAAACCCTAACATTAAAATTTTTCTTTTAATTATACTCACCGGCCTGGTGGTCATGTCAGGTGCATCCTCTGCCCAGACAAAAACAGCCCCGGAAACATCAGCAGCATGGCAGTTTCATTCCATTGTGGATGCAGCTTTTGTAAAGGCGCATATTTCCGTTCCCATGCCGGACAACGTCATGCTTATAGATGCCAGGCCGTACAAAGGCAAATACATCAAGGGCCACATTCCCGGTGCGGTCAGTATCCCTGACACTGATTTTGATAAAAAAACAGATCTGCTGCCCAAAGACAAAAACACCCTGCTGATCTATTACTGCCAGGGACTCAAGTGCAAGCTGAGCCATAAATCCGCCCAAAAAGCGGAAAAACTGGGGTATACCAATGTAAAAGTATATGCAAAAGGATACCCGGACTGGAAAAAACAATTTGGGGCATCCGGAGAATCCATTGCAGTCAAGGCCGGTGAGATTGAAGGTTCAATTGACCTGGAAAAATTCAAGGAAATACTGGCAAAAAAGCCGGAATCCATCACCCTGATTGATGTCCGGGATGCTGATGAATTTGCAAAAGGCCACATTAAAACAGCCGCCAATATTCCGGTGGAAAATCTTGAAGCGAAAATAAAGGATCTCCCAACGGATAAACCCATTGTATATGTCTGCTCCACCGGTGCCAGAAGTGGCGAAGCCTTTTACATGACCCGTGAAGTCAAAGAATCCTTAAAAGATGTCTATTACGTGGAAGCCCAGATCGATTTTAACGCAGACGGAACATATAAAATCACAAAAAACCAATAAACTGAAGAGACTATAGGAGAAACCCATGATTAAAAAAAATATATCGCTGTTCATTGCCATGATAATTTTACTGGCACCTTTTGCCCAGGCTCTGGCTGATGACGGTCCCGGCGGCAACAAAAGAAAAGGCAAATATACCTACCGGAAAGTGATTAAAGCCTGTGCTGAGGCAGGAGAAATTGAATCCGCCACCCCAACAGTCAGTCCCTCGGATAAAAAAAAGGCGGAATGGAAAGATATTTTTGAAAACAAAAAATTCGATGAATTCGGATGCCTCGATCACTGGACAGCCCTGGCTGACAAAGATATCACGGACATTTACTCCTATTTTTACAACTTTGCAGCAGACTCCCCAACCCCTGCCACCTGCAAATAAAGAGCAAACAATCGGGCCTGGCAGATCCCTTTCCAGGTCCGCTTTTCTTTTGCCATAAATCAAACCAATCCCAGGGAGATACGCATGACACCCCGTTTTTTAATTAAGCCCGGCCGGTTCTTTTTAACACTGCTTTTACTGGTTCCGTCCTTTACCGTGCTGCCGGCCGTTTATGCGGCCGGGCCTGCTGATCAGGATGAAGCGCCGGGCCGGACGCTTGCCAGACAGGCTGTTAAAAGCAGCGGGCGCTGGACAACGGTTGACCACTCCAAAACCGCCCAGCTGAAACAGGACTTTTTATCTGGAGAACAAATTACCAATGCCTGTTTATCCTGTCATTCAGAAGCAGCAGATCAGTTTCACCAATCCATCCACTGGACCTGGCTGGCGTCGGGCAGTAAAAAGGATCTGCGATACGGAAAAGCCGGGCATTCGGTCAACAATTTCTGCATATCTGCCAATGCCATGCAGGACAAAAGCTGCCTGTCCTGCCACCCGGCCTGGAATAAAAAAGGGACAAAGGGTGAGGTCAACTGCCTGGTCTGCCACAATTCTTCAGGATTCAATTTTGAGGAAGCCATGACCGATATCCAGGGGTTTGCCACAGATATGGAAGATCCTGAAATCAAAGAAATCGTTGCCGACATTCAAAATGAAGTCAAAGACGCTCTGGTGCAGATCAGCCTGCCGTCCAGGAAAAGCTGTGGTGACTGCCATTTTCTGGGCGGCGGCGGCGACGGAGTCAAGCACGGGGACCTGGATACTTCTCTGACCAACCCGAACCGGGAACTGGATGTCCATATGGGCGTAGACGGAAAAAATTTTTCATGCACCCGGTGCCATACCACGGTGGAGCATCATATTGCGGGCAGGATTTACACCAACCCGGCCGTGGAAACCCGGAAAAGCCTGATCGAGGATGACATGGCACCAAAAATCACCTGTGTTTCCTGCCATAGTGCCGAACCGCATAAGCGTGATGCAAAAATGAACGACCACACCGATGTGGTTTCCTGCCAGGCCTGCCACATCCCGGAATTTGCCCGGGTCAATCCCACGAAAACCTGGTGGGACTGGTCCAAAGCAGGCAAAAAAAAGAACGGGAAAGCATACGTTGAAAAAGGCGCCTTTGGAAAACCTGTCTACAAAACCATTAAGGGTGAATTCAAGTGGGAGAAAAATGTCGTGCCTGAATATTTCTGGTTTAACGGCTCCATTAAAAGTACCATCCTTGACCAGATGATCGACCCTGCCCGGACTGTACGGGTCAGCCATCCGATGGGTGAGCGGTCTGATCCGGAATCCCGGATATATCCGTTTAAAATTCACCGGGGTGTGCAGCCCTATGATAAAATAAACAAAAAGCTGGTGGCACCGCTTCTTTCCGGAAACAAGGGTTTCTGGGGCACACTGGATATGAACGATGCCATTTCCCTGGGTCAGCAGACCATGGAACTGACCTATTCCGGCCGGTTCGATTATGTTTCCACCAGTTTTGCCTACCCCATCACCCACATGGTGGCGCCCAAGGAAAAAGCGCTGGCATGCATCCAGTGCCATACCCGGGAAAACTCCAGGCTGGCCGGCATTGCCGGCATCTACCTGCCCGGCAAGGATCGAACGGGCCTGCTGGATACCATTGGATGGCTGTCGGTCATGGGCGCACTTGCCGGAGTAAGTCTCCACGGACTGGGCCGGATATTTTCCAGGAACGGCAGAAAACAATCCCCAGGAGAACTATAATGAACTCTGAAAAAACAATAAAAATCTATCTGTATACCCGGTTTGAACGGCTGTGGCACTGGATGCAGGCTTTAATGATCATCTTTTTAATCGTGACAGGGCTTGAAATCCACGGGTCCTTTACCCTTCTGGGTTTCCAGACCGCGGTCAACCTTCATAATTTTGTCGGGCTCTCCTGGCTGATATTGTTCGCCTTTTTTGTCTTCTGGCTGTTTACCACCGGAGAATGGAAACAATATATTCCCACCACGAAAAAATGCTACGCTGTTGCCTGCTATTATTGTAAAGATATTTTCCTGGGGCGGCCCCACCCGGTCCGGAAATCAATCGGGGCCAAACACAACCCATTGCAGCGACTTGCCTATCTCGGTATCTCGGCCCTCCTGCTGCCCGTTCAGATGGCAACCGGGCTTCTGTACTACCTGTACAATACCATACCGGCATGGATACCGCTGACAGTGCTGGCCGGTATCCATACCCTGGTTGCTTTGCTGCTTCTAAATTTTCTGATCATCCATATTTATATGAGTACCACCGGGCATACCCTGCTCGGCCATATTACCGGCATGATAACCGGATGGGAAGAAATCTGTGAAACCACAAAAATAGAAGACTGGGAAACGCCTGAAAGACGACAATGTTCCTGAATTCTTAATGGTGCTTGATGGCTGGGGAATGCCTGTTTTTTCTTACTTCTCTTGACAAAAAGTTTTTTCCCAGCCTATCATGCCAGACGTCAATAATAAAGTGACAGCGTCGTATACGCAACGCAATAAAGGCAAAGGGCATCGGCGTCCGGGAATTTGCATCCAACCCGCTGAAAAGAGAAGAAATCCTTACCATGATCCGAAAAATCATTGACAATGCATAACCCTCCGGATGATGGATTGATGGCTGACTTTTGTCCACTTTTCTTGACAAAAAACATCTTCTATTTTACCTTTAAACCCGTTATCCCAAATTGTATAGTCAAAAAAAGGATCATCTTTGCTACAAATTTAAATATAAAGAAATACCCGATCAGTGAGGAGCCGCCATGAAAGCAAGCCAGACACTTTGGAATTTTCTTGAATCTTCAGTATTTCAGTCCCGTCTAAAACGAGCCGTTGCCTCGGTAAGTATTGTCATTATTGTTCAATTTTTCGTATCCGGCCTGGCGCTTTTTTTTCTTTTCAACATCCTTGGCACATCAGGCAGCGCCATGGATTCGGCAGTCATCATCTCCAATGCCCGGTGGTGTATAGCGACCATTGGTGCAGGTTTTCTGATTTTTACCCTGTTTTGCATTTTTGTCTGGAAAATGCTTGCTTATCTGACAGTAAAACCCTTGGATATGATAGATGCAATATTCAAAAGTCTCTCTGAAGGTCATGTGGATTGGTCAGAGGATATCAAAGCGCTTCCCTATGAAGAACTCAAACATGTCTCCATCGGCTATAACTTATTTATGGCAAACCTGAGAAAAATTATTGAAGATATAAGAAAGGCAGGCATCCGCATTGCGATAGGCAGCGCCCATGTGCTGAAAACCGTGGAAGTGGCAGGGGAAAAAACCAGTGAACAAAAAGAACTTTCCGAACAGGTGAGTGTATCCAGCGCCGACGGCAATGTGGCCATCAATGAAATCTCGGAGAACGCCCATTATGTCTCTGAAAATACCGGCGGCAACCTTGAAAAAGTGCGCAACTCTTTTGAAGAACTGGAAGCTGTTGCTCAGAAGGTGGAATCCATCAATAAAACAGTTTCAAATTTCGGCGACACCATAGACGAGCTGAATCGCAGCTCGGCCAGCATTATGGATATCATTGCCCTGATCAATGACATGTCCGACCAAACCAATCTTCTCTCTCTCAATGCCACCATAGAGGCAGCCAGAGCCGGTAAACACGGAAAGGGATTTGCCGTTGTAGCAGAAGAGGTTCGCAACCTGGCCAGACAGATCAAACCGGCTACGGAAGATATATCTCAAAAAATCAACACCATGATCGCAACAGTGGATAAAACCAAAAGTGAAAGCAATTCCATTATCCAGGCCAGTATGGAAGTCAATACCTTCATCGGTGAAACAGCAGCCAACTTTAAATCCATGATCGGCGATTTCGAGGAAACCAACGAACAACTGCTCAAAATTGCCGGGGCGATTAAAGAGTTATCCATCACCAACAACGAGGTCAATGAAAAAGTGGGGAATATCAACACCCGGTCAACTGAAGTTTTCTCCGATATGAAGGATTCTATCGATACGGTTAATCAACTCAACGATATTGCGGAAAAAATGCAGGAAACCGTTGCCCAGTATCGAACAGGCCGGGGTGTGCTGGATCAGATCATTCCCAAGGTCCAAAGCTACAGGGATCATATACAGGATGTCCTGCATAATATCAGCAACCGGGGGATCAATGTTTTTGATGAAAATTACAAACCTATCCCAAATACAAACCCGCAGAAATTCACAACAGCATTTTCCGATGCCATGATCCAGGAATTGCAGCAATACGTGGATAAAGTCCTGAAAGAAATTCCCGGCGGTGTATACTGCATCCCTGTGGATCGCAAAGGCTTTTTGCCCGTCCATCACTCCCATGTTTCAAAACCCGTAACCGGCAACTACGAAGTGGATCTCCTGGAGAGCCGCAACCTGCGGTTCTTTTTTGCCACCCGGTGCGATAAACGCCGGGTTACCAGTACAGCCCCCATGCTGTTCCAGACCTATATGCGGGATACCGGCGAAGTGATGAACGATCTTTCAATGCCGATTACCGTGAACGGCCGTCATTGGGGCGGAATCATCGTGGGCTTGCAGCCGGAAATACTGACCGGAGAACAGGCATAGGTGATAAGCAATCTACTTGGACAATTCATAGGTTTTTAACAGCTGATACAACCGGGCCCGTTTTAATTTGGAAATTGAGCAGGCCGCCTTCATGTCCCACTGGGTGGATGTCATTAAATTCTTCAGATATTTTTTTTCAGCTTCAGCAACCATGCGCTGGCGGAAATCTTTCAGGCTTTCAACAGGATGAAAAAGCATATCACCGCTGCACTGATCTGATCCCGGTGATGGTATCTGCTGCGGCTGCAGTGATTTTATCCGGATGTAACTGGGCAGGTGTTTTGAAAAAAGCACCTTGCTGAACGGATCGACAGCCACGGCACTTTCAATTGAACTGACAAATTCCCTGATGTTGCCGGGCCACTGGTATGCCTGGATCACTTCAAAAAAATCCTCTGATATTTTTTTCAAGGAAAAATCATATTGTCTGCAAAAATGCTGCACATAGTGCTCGGCAAGCTCTTTAATATCCTTTTTCCTGTTCCGGATGGGGGGAAGTTCAATGATGAACGTTCTCAACCGGAAAAGCAGATCTTCCCTGAATTTTTTTGATAACACCTGTTCATCCAGGTCTTTATTGGTTGCAGATACCAGCCTGAAATCACTTTTAACTTCTTTTTTACTTCCCACCGGCCTGAACTGTTTTTCCTGAAGAACCCTGAGCAGTTTTTTTTGAAGATTCAACTCCAGCTCGCCGATTTCATCTAAAAACAACGTTCCCTGATCCGCCTGTTTAATCAGTCCGTCGTGGGTCTGGTCTGCCCCGGTAAACGCTCCTTTTACATGACCGAAAAGAATACTTTCCGCAAGCGTATCCGGAAGAGATGCGCAGTCGACAATAACAAAGGGTTTTGATTTTCTTGAACTGTTCAGATGGATGGCCCGGGCAAACAGCTCTTTTCCGGTTCCGGTTTCCCCGTATATCAGGACATTGGCACTGGTTTCCGCAGCATGGCCCATGAGTGTAAGGCACATTAAAAGCCCGGGACTGCTGCCGATAATGCCTTTCCGGTCGATCCGGGCCGGTGTGGACAGAACCTTTTTCTGGCTTCGATATTCAAGTGCCCGGGTCAGGGACAATTCCATGGTTCTGATGTCGGCCGGTTTCTGAAGATAATCCCAGGCCCCGCTCTTCAGTGCCAGGTCCGCACCGCCCTGTTCATCATAGGCCGTGATAATGATAATCTCAGGGGCAAAGGCAATGGATCTGATCTTTGGAATAATTTCAAGCCCGTTCCCGTCCGGCAGCCGGACATCCAGAAACACCACGTCATATTTCCCGGTCAATGCCTTTTTTAGTCCGGCCTCAAGCAAAAAGGCCGTATCAGCAAGATATCCAGCCTCTTCCACCATACGGGATATGGTATATGACATGCCTTCATCGTCATCAATAATTAAGATTTGACGATCTGTTTTTGATTCAATTTCAGGTTGAGTTTCGTTCATCCAGCACCTTCCTGATAATGAATGCAAGATCTGCATTCCGCAACGGTTTTTTTACGATCCGGTTATATCCGATTTGGTCCGGGCTGTATTTGTCCAACTCTGCCTCATTAAAGCCGGTGAATAAAATGACGGGAACATCAGGGTTGACCGGCCGGATATCTTTAATCAGCCTGGTTCCTGTGATATCCGGCATGATTTGATCGGTAATGATCAGATCAAACCCGCCCGGATTGTGCAAAAATGCATCAAGCGCCTTTCTGCTGCTGTCATAGGCACGGACATCATAGCCCAGGTTGCTCAAAATTCTGTCAAGGATGTCCAGGAGCACGGTTTCATCATCCACCAGCAGAATGGTTTCCGTTCCCTCGGGCAGGTCAACAATCTGTTCTGCATCAATCCGGATATCTTCATGTTCAATCCGGGGCAGCAGAACGGAAAAACAAGTGCCTTTTCCCGCTTCGCTTTCAACGAGAATGGCGCCGTCATGTTTTTGGACAATGCCGTGAACCACTGAAAGTCCAAGCCCTGTACCTTCACCGACATCCTTGGTTGTAAAAAATGGGTCAAAAATTTTATGCTTTATTTTTTCACTGATACCCGGACCGTCATCCTTTACTTCAATCACGACGTATCCGCCGGGTTTAATACCGGGGGGAAGATCATCAGATAGAGAATAATCGACCTGTGACAGGATGACCTCAATGGTTCCCCTGTGTGATCCAATTGCCTGTGAAGCATTTGCACATAAATTCATCAGAATTTGCTGCAATTGTATGGGATCAGCCAGGACAACACCGGAATCCGCATGGAAGATCAGATTGAGTTTTATATATTTGGGCAGCGTGGCTTTTAAAAAATTAATCACCTCTTTGATAAAGGGACGGAGCATCAATGGAATTTTTTTACTGGATTCCTGGCGGCTGAACGTTAAAATCTGGCTGACCAGTTTTTTTGCCCGCATGCCTGCCGTCAAAACCTGTTCAATATCTTTCTGCGCTTTATCATTATGGTTTAAATCTTTTTTGATCAGTTCGCTGCAGCCGATAATCACACCCAGGATATTGTTAAAATCATGGGCAATACCGCCGGCCAGGGTACCGATTGCCTCCATTTTCTGGGACTGCCGGAGCTGCACTTCATATTTAGCCTTAATGGTTACGTCCCTGTTTATGGAGACATAGCCTAAAAAACGTCCTTCAGGGCTTTTGATCGGTGAGACAATGGCTTCTTCAATGAGTGGGTCTGCGCCCTTTCTCCTGCTTGTAATTCTGCCGGTCCAGACCTTTTTATTTTTAACCTGCTGCAGGATTGAATCATATATTTTTTTCTCTGTGTCATCTGACCCGAGCAACCGGTGTTTTGTGTTGACGATATCATCCAGGGAAAAACCCGTGCTCTTCTCAAAAGCCGGATTGACATATTTTATTATCCCTTCAGCATCCGTAATAATTATATTTTCCGCAATCTGCTCCACTGCGGTGGACAGCCTCTGAAGCTGGATTGCAGCTTTTTTCCTTATGGTAATGTCCTGGACAAGCCCTTCTATATACTGCAATTTACCCATGGCATCATAAATCAGTATTGCGTTAACAGAAACCCATATAATGGTATGATCTGTTCTTTTAAACTGAACTTCATAGGACTTGATTTCTTTTTCTTTTTCCAGATAAAGCAGAAATTCTTGTCTTTGTTCAGGATTTACATAGTGCTGCCCGGCCATATCGCTGACACAAGCGACGACCTCATCTGAATCTTTATACCCGAGTATCCTTGCAAATGCCGGATTGGCATTGAGTATTTTTCCATCCAGGGTGGCTTGAAAAATTCCCTCTGTGGCGTTCTCAAATATACTTCGGTATTTTTTTTCAGCTTTTCGCAGCTCCGTCATTCTCAGCTGGATTTCATTGCCCATCCCTTCAAGTGTATTCACAAGGGGCAGGAATTCCGAATAGGGCACGTCTTCACTGATTACGATTTTATCTCTGGAATCATACGATGCCACTATTCGTTTCAAAAGTTGCAATGGTTTATTTAATGACCACCGCAGTAAAAATCCGGTCATGATAATCAATGATAAGAGATTGATCAGGATAATAAATCCAAAATACCAGAAAAACTGACGATTCCATATATTAAAATACCCGGAAGAAAGAGCGATATCTACCGCTCCCAGGCGTTGGCCCAGATGGTCAATTTGTGCGTTCCGCCTCACAAGGGGAACAAGGCCGGATTTGGACACTGAAAATCTGGTTTCGCCTCTGCTGTCAATGATCCTGATGCCGGCGATATAATCATTTTGCAAATAAGCATTCCCAATCACCTCAATGGCCTGATAATCATAATCCCAGAGGGGAAAAATAAGCAGCTCCTTTAAATATGAAATATATTCATCTGCTTTTGAATTGAGATGGTCCTGTGCCTTTTTCTGTGCCACTTCATGTGCGATAAAAAAGGACAGGGTTGAAACAAGGATAATCGTGATGATAAGACCCATGGAAACTTCTTTTGAAATCGATCTGGAAGGAGTCTTGAATATATCGGACATCGGTTCCTTTAAACACCCCTTTCATGTTTCCATGATTAATAATCTCCAATCGTTAACCAAAACTCTTTTTCTGTCAAGGTGATCCGGCATTAAATTTTATGCGGCCACCGGATAGAAGGGCTGTTAACCCGCAAAGGTCACAGGCATCAGGGAGCAACTGCAGTCTGCAGTCGGCTCCCTGACAGGGGAAAAAGAAAAAACCGGTATCCTGGTTCTGTTTATTGCCGGAATCGTTTTTTAACAAACCGGAAAATGAACGGGGCCACCAGGCTTGCAAACGTGATCACCCATAAACCTATGGAAATAGGAGATTCGTAAAAAGTTGAAAATTCTCCATAGCTGTATGTTAATGCCCGCCGGAAATTCACCTCGATCAAACCGCCCAGCACCAATCCCAGAACCATGGGGGCCAGGGGGAATCCTGTTTTCCGCATGAAAAAGCCCACCAGACCAAATATCAGCATCAGTATCAGGTCAAATTCACTGCCGTTGATCACATAGACACCGACAATACTTAAAATGGCGATCAGGGGCATGAGAATCCAGCGGGGCACCAGCAGTATTTTGGCCAGCAGCCGGACCATGGGCAGGTTGAGGATAATGAGTACCAGGTTACCCATGAACATAGAAGCTGCCACCCCCCAGAACATATCCGGCGAATCCACCAGCATGGTCGGCCCGGGCGTTACTCCCAGGGTGATAAGCGCGGCAAGCATGACAGCCGTTGTTTCGCTTCCTGGAACGCCAAGAACCAGCAGAGGGATAAAAGAGCCCACAGCAGATGAATTATTGGCAGATTCCGGTGCAGCCACCCCGCGCAGGTCTCCTTTACCGAAATTCCCCTTGCTGCCGGCCAGTTTTTTTTCCGTATTGTATGCCAGAAAACTGGCAATGGTAGCGCCGGCACCCGGCAGTACCCCCACAAGGAATCCTGTAACGCAGCTGCGCAGAATACCGCCGATGGAGTCCTTAATTTCTTTAAACGTAAGAAGGACCTTATCCAGCGGGATGACGCGCTGTCTGGTATCTTTGCTCATATCCGATAAAAACCCGAAAAGCTCTCCAACAGCAAAAAGACCGATTACCACAACAATAAAATCAATACCGTCACCCAGTTCTTCAATACCGAAGGTAAAGCGGCGCATTCCTTCAAAACTCAGTTCATCAATACCCACCGTTGCAATGGCCAGTCCCAGGAAAGCGGAAAACATGGCCTTGATAAAGCTGCCTTCGGAAAAACTGGTCAGGGCGGTAAAGGCACAGACCATCAATACAAAATATTCGGAAGGGCCGAAGTCAATGGCCAGCTTGGACAGGTACGGCGCAAAAAAGATGAGCAAAAAGATGGACAGGGTGCCCCCGATAAAGGAGGCCACGGCACTCATGGCAAGGGCAGGGCCGGCCCGGCCCTGCTTTGCCAGAGGGTTCCCGTCTATACAGGTCACTGCAGCAGAAGAGGTTCCCGGAACATTGAGCAGTATGCTTGAAATCGAATTGCCGTACTGTGACCCGTAAAAGATCCCGGCAAAAAAGATCAAAGCTGAAGACGGCGGCAGCTCAAATGTAAGCACAATGGGAAAGAGAATCGCAATGGCATTGATGGGGCCGATGCCGGGCAGCATGCCGATGACCGTTCCCAGAAAACACCCGATAACGACCAGTACCGGATTTATCCCGCTGAAAGCGACTGAAAAACCATTCCATAATAAGTCAAACATAATTACCCTTTTTTAAAAAAAGTTTAATATGCCGGCCGGGAGATTTAACCCCAGAAGACGATCAAAAATAATATAGAAACTGATGGCTGTTATAACGGATACTGGAACGATCCATTTGCGCTCGGCTTCAAATACCCACATGCATATCCCCATTAAAACACTGGCGGAGATTAAAAAGCCGATTTTATGCAGCAGCAGGCTGTATGCTAAAATGCCGCAAAAAGTGATTCCGATTTTCATCAGATTTCTTCCCTTTGGCCAGGAGACAGCCTTCAGCGCAGGCCATATCAGCAGTGCCAGGGACAGAACAACCATGATCACGGACAGGGCAAAGGGATAATATTTTTCCTGTGTCGGATTAAAATCCGCGTCCAGTGAAAAAGCACTATAGCAATAGACCATGCTGATAATCAGCATGGCTATTGCATCTATTCTATCATTGATGAGTTTCATGATATTGCTCATTTAATGATATTCAGTTCTTTGGACAGGGTTGCCACATTTTCGATCTGCTTTCTGACAAAAGTATCAAAATCGCTGCCAAAGGAAGTAAATTCCGCCAGACCGTTTTTCGCTCTGAGTTCAGTCCATTCCGGAGAAAGGGCAACTGTTTTCACTGCCTTTACCCAGTAATCATATGCTGCATTGGAAATCCCGGCAGGAGCATAAAAGGCACGCCAGTTCCCTCCGACGACATCATATCCCTGTTCTTTTGCGGTTTTCGTATCTCCCAGTATCGGAACACGCCTATCCGAGAGTACGGCCAGTACACGAACTTCACCGGCTTCAAGCTGTCCGATAATTTCAGATGTATCCCCTGTAAATGCTGCTGCCCGGCCGCTGATAACTTCCAGAAGGGCTTTTCCGCCATTATCAAAGGGAATATAATTCACTGTTCTTAAGTTTTTAATCCCGGCTTCTTTTGCAACCAGTAGCATTTTCAGATGATCCCAGCCGCCAACGGAACTTGCACCGACAATGGGGGCTCTCTGGGGTGCTGTTTTCAATTTTGACATCAGATCATCCAAAGTTTTATAGGGTGAATTTTTGCCCACAACAATCACTCCGTAATCCATGCCCAGGGCACCGACCCATTTCACATCATCGGCTTTAAAGTCCCCGTATACCTTCTGGGCAAGCCGGGTGGCTGTTGCAGCACTTGCCGCAACAATCAGATTTTCATCATTGTTCCGGGTAGTGACCACATGGGAAAATGCTTTTCCGCCCCCGGAGCCTGACATGTTGACAACCTTTATTCCGCCGTCTACCAATCCCAGCTTGGGCATTAACTGGGCTGCCGGAACACGGCAGGTGAAATCCCAGCCCCCGCCGGCGCCTGCCGGTGCAAGGCATTCACAGTGTGACGGTTTTTGCTCACCTGACATGGCAGGGTTAATCCCTATAAAACTGATTAAACTGAAAATGACGAAAAAAGATATCCATAATTTTTTCATAATAAACGACCTCCTAAAGTGATAGGGTTAAGTGTTACCTGACTTCCATGCAAATCATAGGTTGCGAATAATATGCCAAAGAGACAGGTAAGCGGGGATGAGCAGTAAAAACCCGTTCTGGCCTGCCTGCAGGATTAAAATAATAAATATTGAAACCTGCCGGATTCAGGCTGTGATTCTGAAAAAATCAGACAATTTTCCGAAATTATCAGACGCCTGTCTGATAATTTCAGAAAAAATACGTCCAACTGCGGCAAGGCAGATAATTTATGGAATTTGAATTGCTTTTTTCTATCAAATCAAGCATATAAAAAGAAAAGATCGCAAAGACGAGAGGGGTATATGACCAGAACATGCTATCTATTAGCCGGTTTGATCATTTTTTTTATGCACTCCCCGCTGTACGCTTTTAAGGTTGCTGTTTTCGATTTTGACGACAGACTTGAGCAGCCGCTTACAACGGCAAAATACATAGAAAAAAGACTCAAGCAGCAAAACGATAACATTCAGGTGGATCAGTTTTCCGGAAAAAAAAACACGGCTTTTTCAATTAAGCTGCTCAGGCAGCTGGACAATCATCATTATGATCTGCTCATTACCATCACATCCGATGCCCTGATCATTGCCAATCATATCATTAAAAAGACACCCACCCTGTTTACCAATGTAAACAACCCGCTCTCTTTAGGCTTTCAAAGCCTGGGGCCGCCCGGTGGAATGATATCCGGTGCGTCGTATTATATACCGGTTGAAGAGCAATTGATGTTTTATAAAAAAATATTACCCGGCCTGTCTAAAATCGGATTTGTTTTTGATCAGCTCAATAAATCTAAAAAGGTCGAACTGCCTGAAGCCAGAAGAACTTGTAAAAAAATAGGGCTCTCCTATGCCATTGAAGTGGTTTCCAGCAAAGACGAATTGAAAGATGCTGCTGCCGGACTGATCAAAGAAGGGGCACAGGCCATCTCAATCGGAACAAGTGATCTGCTGTATGATAATATTTCAGCGATTATCCATATCTGTGACCAGTCGTATATTCCGGTCCTGTCGTTCAATAAAAACGGTGTGAAAAACGGGGCACTTGCCGCTTTGTCCAGCGATTACAATCTAATGGTGGATAAGCTTGTAATGCCAATGGCTGAAAAGGTTTTAAATAATGGCATGAGCCCGGGAAAAATGCCCATTGCATTCCTGAAAAAACCTTTGGTTTTTATCAACATCACCCAGGCTGAAAAACTAAAATTAAATATTCCCGGACAGATACTGGGCCAGGCCGTTATTGTAAAATAACGGCCTGGATTCCATTTTTTTTAATCAGACGTCCACTTCTCTTAGAACATCGATCAGGGTACCATCCCGGTATTCAATTGCAGCCACAATATTATCCTTGAACACGGGTTTTTCCGGTTTCCCGGTAATTCCGTATGCAATATCTTTGAGTTCTTCTATGCTCTTTGTTGGGATCTTTGCATGCTTTAGCCGTTCAATGAGGTCCTCACGAAGGGGGTTGACGGCAATGCCGTGATCCGTTACCAGGACATCAACGGTCTCACCCGGCGTAGAGACCACCACCACCTCATCCACCACCACGGGAATACGGCCCCGGATCAGAGGTGCCGTGATGATGGTCAGCCTGGCACCGGCTGCCGTGTCTGAATGCCCGCCCGTGGGATACTGCAATATCCCGTCAGAATGGGTATTAACATTAACATTAAAATTTAAGTCCACTTCGGTGGCACCCAGCACCACAACGTCAAGCAGATTGACGGCTGTGCCCCGGTTATGGGGATTGGCGTAGAATCCGGCACTGACCTCAATATGGTTGTAATCCTTCATCAGGGATTCAATTGCATACTGGTCAAAGGCCTGGATGGTCAGGATCTTGTCAAGGATGCCTTCTTCAAGCAGCTTAACCATCTGCTCCGTTGTCCCGCCCATGCCGAAACTGGCCCGGATGCCCTTTTTCCTCATCCGGTCCCCCAGAAACTGTGTCACGGCCAGGGAAATTCCTCCGGCACCGGTTTGAAACCGGATTCCGTTTTTAAAGGCCTGGGACGCTTCAATCACTTTAACCGCGTTTTTGGCAATGTTGAGTTTTACCGGATCACGTGTGATTTTCAGCGTATTGGAAGCGATCATGGAAGGATCACCAATGTCGTCCACCTTGACCACGGTGCCAACGTATTCCTGGGAAATGCTGATGGGAATGACCGGGGTATCTTCCATATAGTTGGTGACGGCCACGGTCTTTTCACTGTAAATGGCATCTGCCAGGGAATAAGCAAGGGGGCCGCAGGCCGAAGGGCCTTTGACACCGTTGCAGTTGCCGATGGCATCGGCACAGGGCGCCCCGATAAAGGCGGCATCAATGTGCAGGTCTCCCCATTCAATGGCACGGACCCGTCCGCCATGGGATCTGATAATAATGGGATGCTCCATCAATCCCCTGGAAATGGCGCGCCCGACCTTGCCCCGGGCACTGCCGCCTTCAATCCGTGTAACAACACCATTTTTGATATGATCAATCAGGGGTTCGTGGACCGAATACAGCGATGACGGGGCCAGGGTAAGATCCCTGATCCCCATCCGGGCAATGGTATCCATAACGAG
>JBNKNP010000318.1:0-10837 GCA_050293905.1 Desulfobacteraceae bacterium
GAACTGCATTGTGAATCACAGGGAAGTGGGGCTGCATACCCAGACGTTTTCCGCGGCCTTGAGAGGGGCGCTTCGTGAAGATCCGGATATCATTCTTGTAGGGGAATTAAGGGACCTTGAAACGATTTCCCTTGCCATTGAAGCTGCCTCCACAGGGCATCTGGTCTTCGGCACCCTGCATACATCCAGTGCGGCCAAGACCGTGGACAGGATCATCGAGGTTTTTCCCTCCACTGAACAGGCCCAGATCCGGTCAACCTTGTCCGACGGCCTGCGTGCCGTGGTTGCCCAGACCCTGTTTAAGCGGATAGACAAAAGAGGCCGGTGTGCCGCCCTTGAAATCCTGGTGGCCACGCCTGCGGTGCGCAACCTGATCCGGGAGGCAAAAACCCACCAGGTACCGTCCATGATCCAGACCGGTAAGCAGTATGGAATGCAATTGCTGGATGATGCGATCATGCAATTGTACAATAAAGGATGGATCAGCCCGGACGAAGCTTATGGAAAGGCCAATAATAAATCCTTGTTCAGGCCTTTTCTGAAAAATCCGCCGGCGGATTTTACCGAGGCATAACCTGCAGTAACATAACGACTCAAGGAAGGCGGCATGAAAAAACAACAGATTGACCATATCCTTTCCAAAATGCTGGATTCCCATGATAATGTATCCGACCTGAATTTTACCCCGGGAAAACCGCTCCAGGTTGAAAGTTCAGGTCAGCTTGTGCCGGTGACGCTTGATCCGGATTTCAATGAACTGACCCCGTTCCAGACAGAGATTTTTTCTTTGAACCTGATCAATAACAATCGAAAACTGATTGAAACACTGATCCGGGAAGGGTCGTGCGATCTGTCATACCAGCTGGCGGATAAAGCCCGGTTCAGGGTGAATATTTTTTCGCGGTCCGGGAAATATTCCATTGTGTTAAGAAAGCTTGAAACAAAAATTCCCACCATAGAGGAGTTGAATCTGCCAAAGGCATTTCATACCATGGCAGAGGTCAGGAACGGTATTATTTTTGTAACCGGTGCCACAGGGTCCGGTAAATCAACCTCCCTGGCTGCGCTCCTTGATAAAATCAATGAGACCAAATCGGTCCATGTGATCACCCTTGAAGACCCGATTGAATACCAGCATTCCCAGAAAAAATCCACCTTTAACCAGCGGGAGCTGGGTGCGGATTTCGATACCTTTGCCAATGGCCTTCGGGCAGCCCTGCGACAGGCGCCCAAGGTGATTCTTGTGGGTGAAATGAGAGACAGGGAGACGGTTGAAATCGGTTTGACCGCGGCTGAGACCGGCCATCTGGTGCTTTCCACCCTGCATACGGTGGATGCCGGACAGACCATTAACCGTATTCTGGGTATGTTTAATACTGAAGAGGAAAAACAGATCCGAATCCGCCTGGCAGATACGCTCAGGTGGGTCGTTTCCCAGAGGCTTTTACCCAAAAACGGCGGCGGGCGGGTGGCTGCCTTTGAAATCATGGGGTCCAACCTGAGGGTGAAAGATTCCATTCTGAACGGTGAAAGCGAAGGCAAGACCTTTAATGATATCATTACAGCAGGAAAGGCCCAGGAAATGGTGACCTTTGACGAGTTTATCGTCGCGCTGTATGAAAAGGGGCAGATCAGCGAAGAGATTGCCGTATCCTATGCCTCTAGAAAGGATATTGTGGGAAGAGGGCTTGATTCAATTAAAAGTTCCCGGGGCGAGACAACCACTCAGATTGATTCACTGGAAATAGACCATGGATATCAAGGAAATTAATTATGAACGTAATTTGCCGTAGTTGCAAGACCCAGCTCAATATACCGGATCATAAAATTCCAGCGGGAAAAGAAGCCAGTGTCACCTGTCCCAAATGCAAGGCAAAAATTGCGGTTCAAGCGGCCGGATCACCCCGGCACGGGGAAGAGAATAAAACGCCTGCTTCCCGTCTTTCTTTCGAAGACAGGCGCAATGCGCTTATCTGTGTAGGGGAGCCCAATTCACAGAAAATAGTGTATCACAGTGTCAGTCAGATGGGATTTGAGGTCAATGCGGTAAAGGACAGTAAAACCGCTATAAACAGGATGGCGTATCATATTTATCACCTGGTCGTTCTTGATGAGATGTTTGACCAGGGCCGGGGCATGGCAGCCATCATGGATAAAATGAACACCATTGACATGTCTTTAAGGCGGCGGATGTGCCTGGTTTTATTGAGCACAACCTTTCAAAGCAATGACAATATGGCCACGCTGCACGCCAGTGTGAACAATATTCTTAACATCGGTGATATCGGTCATGTTGAAGCTTTTTTGAAAAATACATTATCCGAGCATAATCATCTGTATACGGTCTATAATGAATCCTTGAAACTTCTCGGGAAAGCATAAAATTGCTGATATTGTCTGAAAGAAGGCCATGATCCGGCATTGGTATGACCCTGTAAATTTTTCCGAATGGCTGAAAAGAGCGTTTTCAATCGTCAATATTGCCGTATTTGTGGTGACGGCATTCCTGGTTTTCAGTGAATTCAGGTTTGACTGGCTGGAAAAAGCAGTGGGAAGCTATCTTGCTGCTACCAATGAATCCCGTCCTGAGACCGGCACCATCTGGGAGACCGGGAAACAGATGTCCAACGCCCAGCAGTATCTGAATAAAATCATCAGTGAACAGCAGGATGTCCGGCAGAATATTGCCCAGGCAGATTCCCTTTCCGGCCTTGTCTCGCGCCTGTTGCCGGGGCAGTGGGTGACCCTTGAAAAACAACAGTTCAAAGACATTTACCTGGGGTTGGAAAATACGGCTGCTTCGGAAATTATCGACCCGGCCGAACTGGTCTGGCTGCTCAACGGCCGGGACCTGGAAAGAATTTTTTGCGAAGGGGTGATTGATGGAATTAAATTTTATTTTATTGATTCCCAGAACCGGGTGATCCGGCAGCTGGATCTTAAAAAAGAGCAGATTCTTAAGATAGAAAAGAGTGAAAAAGCGGTTGCCGGCAGCCTTTCCGATATGGAAGAGTTTACCGGTAGAATTTATTCGGCCAGGGATTTTTTCCAGGCTGTTTTCACTCTGCCCAAAGACAGTATCCCGGATTTGATGCAGAATCCCGAAGCGCTGCTCAGGGCCGACGGCCGGATGACCCGGGTGGGGATCTGGAATGAAGCCCGGAACGGGTATATTATTCTCGGATTTGAATTTAAACAGGGCTCTGAAACTGAGATTATTTTTCTCAAAGGCCGCGAATGGGCAGTCTGGCAGCTGAGTTTGAACCTGAAAGGCCAGGAAGAGTGACGTTTTTGTTAAAATTAATCCGGCTGTTCCGGGTTTGCCTGTACACCGGTTTGATCATGGCTGCCGTCGGAGCGGTTCTGGGGACGGGTTTAATCCTTTATACGGCAAGGGATCTTCCAAGGCTGCCCTTTCCGTTGAGCCGGATTATTGAAACCCCCCAGACACGGATTTATGCTGCAGACGGGCAGATGCTGATTTCCCTTGGAGAACGGGAAACCGTTCCGCTGAGCATGGTTTCAAAAAACTTTATTAATGCGATTCTTGCAACCGAAGACCACCGGTTTTTTGACCATCGGGGTATCAACAAGCTGCGGACGATAAAAGCCTTGTATGTGACCCTTTTCAGACCCGGAAAGATCCAGGGCGCGTCCACCATTACCCAGCAGCTGGCAAAGAATTTATTTTTCACCTTTGAGAAAACCTATACACGTAAATTTAAAGAATTGCTGGTTGCATTGCAGATTGAAGCCTCAAATACAAAATCTGAGATTTTACATGCCTATATCAATCAAATTCATTTTGGTGCCGGTGCCCAGGGGATAGAGAAAGCTGCCCGTACGTTTTTTGGAAAGAGTGCCTCTGAACTGACACTTTCCGAAGCCGCCCTCCTTGCCGGTCTGCCCAAGTCTCCCACAAATTATAATCCTTTCCGCTATTATGACAGGGCAGTGAACCGGCGGAACCTGGTGTTAAGGCGGATGGTTGCCACGGGTTTTATATCAGAGCCAGACGCCCGGCAGGCCATGCTGACCCGGCCGGAACTGAACAAAACAACAATAGACTCCAGAACAGGCAGCTATTTTCTGGATGCATTGATCGCCAGGTTAATTGAAAAATATGGTGAGGATGTGGTTTACCATGGGGGTATAAAGGTTTATTCCACCCTGGACAGCCGGCTGCAGTCCTATGCTGTACAGGCTGTTCAGAACGGCCTTGAGAATCTGGATAACCTGATGGGACTGTCAAGTGAAGACACGGATCATCCCCAGGCGGCACTGGTGGCGGTTGATTCCGGATCAGGCGCAGTCAAAGCCCTGGTGGGGGGCAAGGATTATTATGCCAGTGAATTTAACCGGGCTGTAAAAAGCAGGCGCCAGCCCGGATCCGGATTCAAACCTTTTCTCTATTATGCGGCATTTAAAAATTTAGGGCTGCATCCGGCAACAGTCATGACGGACCAGCCCGTTATTATCCCGGTGAAGGGTGCCGCAGACTGGGAACCGCGTAATTTTGAAAAAACCTATTCAGGAGATATGATCCTCAAGCAGGCCCTGACCCGGTCGGTGAATACCATTGCAGCCCAGCTGGTTGAAAAAACAGGGCCGAATGCCGTCAATCAGGTAGCAAAACTGTGCGGGATAGACAGCCGGCTGACAGATGTTTTTTCAGTGGCTTTGGGTACGTCCGGTGTTACCGTGCTTGAAATGGCATCTGCCTATTCGGTTTTTTCAACCCTGGGGGTCCGGCATGATCCGTTTTTTATCTGGCGGGTTGAGGATGCCTATGGCCGGATTATATTTGAACAGATAGTGAAAGAACAAAGAGTGCTGGAACCTCCCACAGCTTATCAGGTTGTAAACATGATGGAATCCGTTATTGACACCGGATCCGGCAGATCTGTCCGGGCTCTGGGATTCACGCGGCCGGCTGCCGGGAAAACCGGCACCTCGGATTCATATCACGATGCCTGGTTCACCGGATTCACGCCGACCCTGAGCACATCGGTATGGACCGGGTTTGACAGAGAAAAACGATTGATTGATAAGAATAAAAACGGAATTACAGGTGGCAGGGGGGCTGCGCCTATCTGGGCGGAATTCATGAAAAATGCGCTGGCATCAGAGCCTGAAAGAGATTTCCCCATACCCGACGACATCCGGTTTGAAAATGTTGACAGTGTCAGCGGCTGTCCGCCTGATCCGGCCGGTGAAGCAGATCCGGAATTGACATCTTCTGTGAATCCTTTGGTTAAAGTGGCGTTAAAAAAGGATCAGGTGTTATGCGAGGATGAAGAACCATGATCCGGGTATTAAGAAATACCGGTATTCATCTCTGGATCTGCTGCCTTGTTGCCATCCCGGCCTGTTTTTATATCCTGCCGCTGTTCCTGCGGTTTTTCCCTTGGATCAATCCAATGGCTGCGGGTCTTATCATTGGTCTTTTTATTGGTTGCGCAACCGGTACGGCAATGAATTTTGCGGCAAAAAAAGTGCTTAACGCATTGATCCGGGAAGGTCAGGCATGGGAAAGAGCCGGTATCAGTCAAAAGGCGGCAAGAAAATATAACCGGGCCATAAGACTCTATGATTCCTTTATATTGCAGCCGTTTGGCAATAGAAAAACCGAGAAGCATATTACAAGGGTTCTTGCCGGATTTTACCTGAATAGCGGTGTGGAAAACGAAAACTTTAAGCTGGCAGCCCAGGTGTATTTAAAATTGAACCCGGCGGACAAGGATATTTCCCGGCTTTGGCTTGCAAAACTGAGCCAATCCCAATTTGTGTCATCAGTTGAACAGGAAATTTTATCTGTCATGGCAGACGTCCATGGCAATGATCCTGATTTATCCGGGTTGATTGCAGATATTTTCCTGGGCCTGGAGCGGAAAGATTTCGCGGCACAGACGCTCTATACCAGATTGCTCAGGCATCCAGTTCCAAATGGACAATATGCGGAGAAAATAGAATCTGTCATGGGGACCCTGGATGTACCATCAAAAACAGAATCCCTCCGTCCCATGGCAGATCGCGAAATCCGGCGCGGGCCGCTGCCCGGTGTTGCATGGCTCTCCCGGCTGAAAAAAGGATTCAGCAGCCCGGACCCCGTGGAAAAGCTCAAATCCATGGCAGCCCGCCTGGCGGCTGCTTTAAAATGGTCAGGCCGGGTGATCGGTTCAGTGCTTGTTTTTTTTACCGGAATGATCAGGTATATCAGAGAGAATGAAAGGGCCTGGTTCTATTTGAAAACAGGTCTGCTGGCGGTTGTTGCAGGGTGGCTGTTGTATTTCATGGCCGGGACGGTTTCCCATCTGTTCACATCTGAATCCGTTGAAAAGAAAAACCAGCCCGTTGTCGAACAGATTGCCAAACCCTTTACCATACAGGTGGCAGCCTATTTAAAACAATCTTTTGCAGACCGGTATGTTCAGGCGCTGACTGAAAAAGGGCTTGATGCCCGTGTGAAAAAAGTGGGCGGCGGCGGGAAAACCTGGTATGTTGTACAGGTCTCGCAATTTGAAGACAAGAAAAGCGCGGCTGCCTTTGGCAGCAAACTCAAACAGCAGAAAATAATTGATGATTATTTTGTAAACAATAATTAAAGGAGAAAAAAATGGTTATTATCTCAAATGTTACATATCCGCCTGAAAGTACAAAAGAAATTGCAAAACGATACTTAAAAGCCCCGGTACTGCCGGATTTTTTAAACAAAAAAGGTCCTTATATCTCTTCGAGCAAAGACGGGGGGATGAATTCAATCACCTTTTATGAACTGGAAAATAACCGGTTGGCAGAAGGATTGAGGGTCATTGGAGAAAGCCTGGCCATTTATTTTGGTGTTCCCGGGTATCAATATGATCTCAAACCTTATTTTGAACTGGAAGAGGGCCTGCAGATCCTTGGACTGTAACCTGATTTCCAGCCGGTCATAAAAAAAGATGCTGGTTGGGGCGCAGGAGAGTATCCGGCTCTGATTCAAAAACAGCATCAAGAATCTGCCTGATCTCTTCAATTGTCCGGCCCCGGGCCAGCTTTTTCAGGATTGAATGACCGAATTTGAAATTGGCACAAAAATAGGGTAAAAATTTTTTAAAGAGCTTAACGCTATACGAATCATCATAATAGCGTTCAAGGATGCGGGTAAATCGCATGGCAGTGGAGTAATATATATCTTCTGGCGGGATAAATCCATCCCGCCAGCTTGCAAAAAGCCAGGGGCGCGCCACTGCCATTCTGCCCACAGACAACCCCTGGCATTGAGTCTGTTCAATCATTCTCAAGCCGTCCTGGGCAGTGAAAATGTTACCGTTGCCAAACACGGGGATGGATACCGCCTGCCGGACATCACCAATGAGTTCCCATCTGGGGGGGCGATTGCGCCGGTCCGGTGCTACCCTTGGGTGAAATGTCAAGGCATCGGCACCGGCATCTTCAAACCGTCTGGCCATATCCACGGCAAACCGGCCATCATTTTTCCATCCGGTTCTGAATTTGACGAACAAAGGAAGATTCACCGTCTGTCGAACACGTTTTACAATTGCCACGGCCTGGTCCGGTGTTTTTAAGAGCGCGGCGCCGCATCCCTTTTTACAGATGGCTGACACGGAACAGCCGAAATTTAAGTCCACGCCGAAAAAGCCTTCCTGTTCAATCCGTTCGGCTGCCCGGGCCATGATTGTCGGCTCAGCCCCGAAGATCTGGCAGACAAGGTAGGGCAGTTCTTCTTTCCGCCACTTGAATACCAGGGATGTGTTCGGATTTTCCTGGGGAACAGCCCTGGCGGAACACATACCGGTAAACAGAAGACCGAAACCGCCGAATTCAGATATCAGCCGGCGCAGTGCGATATGCCCCAGCCCGGCCATGGGAGCCAGAACGACCCGGCTGGATAATTTATGACCTTTTACAGGCAATGGTTTTGACATGTATTTGTTCATGGCGATGGGTGTGGAATTGTGTGTTGTGATCTGTGTCATGATGTGTCTGCGGATATGTCAGGTGAGGGTTAAATGGGGTCAGGCTTCAAAAGCCTGGCCGAGTGCATGGGCAAGTTTGTCAACAGTATATGGCTTTGCGGCCGTGGCTTTAAACCCGTACGCAGCATAATCAGACAATACCGGATCATTGGAATAGCCGCTGGCCACAATGACCCTGGCTTCTGGATCAATGGCCAGTATCGGCTTAATCGTGTCTTTCGCACCCATACCGCCGGGTATGGTTAAATCCAGGATGACCAGGTCATACACTGTATTGTTTTCAAATTCCTGTTGGTACAGATCTATAGCGGACTGTCCGTCTTTGCAAAGATCAACCGTATGTCCGAGTTTATTCAGCATTCTCACGGAAACTTCCCGGACCAGCGGATCGTCATCCATAACCAGGATCCGGCAGGGGTTGATATTTTCATCTGTTTCAACCGAGAGTTCCGGCCGCTGGGGGACAAGATCCTTTCCAGATGCAATGGGCAGATAAATAACAAAAGTCGTTCCGCCGCCAGGGTCTGAATTAACATGAATATATCCATGATGGCTTAAAATGATTGAATGGACAACGGCAAGACCCAGGCCGCTGCCTTCCTGCTTGGTGGTAAAATAGGGGTCAAATATTTTTTCAAGATATTTTTCAGGAATGCCGATTCCCTGGTCGGTAACGGATAATTTAACATACCGGTCGAGTTCAAAGCTTGAATAATCATTTTCAGATATGACCGTATTTTCCATCCTGATGGAAAGGGTTCCGCCGTTTGGCATGGCCTGCCGGGCGTTTAAGACCAGGTTTGAAATAACCTGGCTGATCTGACCTTTGTCTGCATTGATCTGCCAGAGGGATTCAGGTTTTTCCATGTTAATTTTTATATTGCTGCCTGCCAGATGAAAAAGCGCCGTCTCCCTGACAATCTGATCCAGGGTGATGTCCGTTTTTTTCAGATCACCGTCCTGGGAAAAAGTCAACAGCTTCGTGGTCAGATCTTTGGCCCTGGACATGGATTTTTCAGCCTCTTCAATTAATTTGTAGGCGGGATCCTTTGAAGACAGCTCGTTTTTGGCAAGGGAGAGATTGCCGAATAAACCCAAAAGGATATTGTTGAAATCATGGGCAATGCCGCCGGCCAGAATACCTGTTGATTCGAGCTTCTGGCTTCTGACAACTTTTTTTTGAAGTTGTTTTATTTCAGTCAGGTCAACAAGACTGCCGCGGAAACCGGTCGTCTGTTCATTGTTGATAATGGGGGTTGAGTTCCAGAGAACAATAAAGATAGAGCCGTCTTTTTTAAACATGCGATATTCGGCAGGAGATGTGGATTCACCATTAAGATGTTTTGTGACGCCCTTTTGTACTCTTTCCCAGTCGTCAGGGTGAATAATGCCTTTCCCGTTAATTCCGTTGTCAATATCTTCCTGGCAATAACCGAACATATCCAGGCCTGCCTGATTGACATAGGTGATATTCAAGTCAATATCGGTTTCCACGATGCCGCAGGGCAGCAATCTTGCCATTTCCCTGAATCGCTCTTCCCTTTTGATGAGTTGGGCCTGAGCTTCCTTTTGCTGGGTAATATCACGAAGGATCCCGGTTATTCCTGAAGGCTTTCCCTGGCTGTCATAATATACATCCGCATTCATTGAGGCCCAGCACAATTGCTGATTCTTTTTTTTAAACGGAAGTTGGTAATCTCTGACCTGTCCGGTTTTCGTGATTTGATCAAGCATTTCCCTGCGGTCATCCGGATTCTGATAAAAATTGCTTACTTCTTGGCCGACAAGCTCCTGGACAGTATAGCCTGAAAAAAATTCAATAGAGGGGCTGATCAGTTTTATCCGGCCTGAAAGCGTGGTGTTGAAATAAACATCCTGGAGGGTTTCAAAAATAGTCCTGAATTTTTTTTCGCTTTCTGCCAGTTCCTGATCCCTTTTTTCCAATTGAGCGGTTTTTTTCCTGACCTGCCATCTTGAGATGATTCCCAGGGCAGCAAAAAAAATTGTAAACATAATCAGCGCCAGTAATAATTTTTTCAAAAATTCAGGAATTACCGTGCGGGGTTCTCTGATATATTCATCAATCAAAGAGTAGTATATGGAGTTGTCATCCTTTTTCATTTGCACCAGATGACTATCAATGACTTTTATTAAATGTGGAGTAACAGGATTGGATTTGCTGAAGGCAAACCGGATGGATATCGGGGAAATCAGTACCGGGGTGTTTTCAATATCATATTTATCTTTATTCTTTTTACCAAAAAGACGGTTGACAATTCCGGCGTCGGCTCTGCCCTGGTCGATGGCCTGAAAAACCTCTTTATAGCCCTTGACCGGGATAAAGGTTGCCGTAAGTTCAAATTTTTTCATCAGGTTTTTTAAACCGTCCGGTCCCTCGCTGTAAATCCCGCCGTCCATACAGGCAATGCGTTTCCCATCTAAGTCAATCAGCGTGTTGACACTCATCCCTTTTCTTTTATAAATCCGTCCCCAGCTGACCAGGACGGTTTCACCGGTATACCCGTATTTCAAGCTTCGTTGCTTTGACCAGGCAACATCCTGCATGATATCTATGGTCCCGTTTTCAAGACCTTCCAGCCCCTGTTTGAATGAAACAGGAATAAATTTGATTTTCCAGCCCTCCTGTCCGGCAATGTGTTTTATAATTCCGGGGAAAATTCCTTTGGCCTGATGCTGTTCATCGAAATACAGCTTTGGCGGGTTGTCATACATGCCGACCCTCAGATATTCAGAAGAAAGATTAGTCGGGGTGGCAGCATGACAAAAAGAGAGTGTTGAAAAAAAAATAAAAACGGTCATTAAAAACGCTGTATTGAAATAACCGGGCTGATGCAGAG
>JBNKNP010000319.1:0-1727 GCA_050293905.1 Desulfobacteraceae bacterium
CGGAATTTTCGAAATGTCTGGTAAGCATTCGATTTTATTTAATTGCCTCTGGTGATCCTTAAAAGTGAAAGGAATAGTTGCATCGGATATTTTATTTTCTCAGAGGCTTGAAAACAATTTCATCTATGATAAGCAATCCACCGATACGCTGAAACAATAATGGTGAAGATATTTAGCAGGATTTAGAAAAAATGATTGATAGTTTGGGAGAAGTGAATATTTTGCCGCCGGATTATTCTTCAAAAGGTCCTGCTCATCAAAACGAAGTTCAGGGCCTTTTTTATTGTCTCAGATCAGCTGACAGATTTTTTCAATAGACACTTGACAAAGCAAATTTTTCTTTTTATAAGCAAATAATTCTAACTTTCCAATTGTGCTCGACAGTATTCTTGTTTTCATTTTCATGCGGACGTATTTCCTGAATCAAATCGGAACGGAAATACAGCATATTTTTCTTCAGTTCGTTAAGGCTGAAATTTTAATATTCGTTTAATATGGAATTCGGGTGCCGGTTTGCGTACGTCCGGACAGCGTCAGGCCGGTTGTTCCTAAATCAAACAATTCAAAGAGAGGCTTTCATGAAAAAATCGTCTTTAAAAACCGTCTGTCTTGTCGGTGCGGAACTGGAAGAAAATCTCGCACTCCGATATATGGCTTCAGCACTTGAAAGCAGGGGCCATACCGCACATGTCGTGGAATTTAACGAACCGTCAGATATTAACAGGGCGGCTAACCAGGTAATTGAGCTTAATCCGGATATCGTGGGAATGTCCATGGTTTTTACCGCCCGTGCAAAAGAATTCTGTGCCTGCGCGACGCGAATTCGCGATATGGGATATAAGGGCCATATCGCTGCAGGCGGGCCGTTTGCCGCATTTAATGCGTCACAGCTTCTGGAAACGTGTCCGGAATTCGATTCCATTGCTCTGGGCGAAGGAGAATGGCTTATCTGTGAGATGGCGGAGAATCTGGACCGGCTGGGCAGTGTTGACGGACTTGTTTTCCGCGATAAAAAAGGAAAAATTCAAGAGACAAAGAAACGCCTGAATCCGGATGACCTGGACAAACTTCCCTTTCCAAAACGCATCGGGTTTCACTCCTATTTCGGGAAAAAAATCGCTTCCATCCTTTCCAGCCGGGGATGCTGGAGGGATTGTGCTTTCTGCAGCATTCACGCCTGGTATAAAAAAAGCAGCGGAAAAAATTTTCGTATGCGGTCTCTTGAAAATATCATCCAGGAGATGAAAATGCTTTACCATGACCACCAGGTTCGCATTTTTAATTTTCAGGATGACAATTTTTTCCATCCGAACAAGAAAAAAGCGGTTCAGCGCTTTAAAGATCTGGCCGACGGGCTTGAAACAGAAGGGGTGCGCGACATTGCCATTGCCGTGAAGGCCAGGCCGGACAGCATTACCCCGGAAGCTGTGGCCCAACTGGACCGGCTCAATCTGTTCAGGGTGTTTTTAGGCGTTGAAAATGCTTCTGAAAACGGGCTCCGGCACTTAAACAGGAAGAACAGTCTAAAGGAGATACTCACCGCTCTTGATGTTCTCAACAGTTTTGATGTTCACCTGGCGTTTAATATCCTTTTGTTCGAGCCTTACACCACCATGGAGGATATCCTGGTGAATCTTGATTTTATCGAACGTCATATTGAGAATCCCTTTAATTTTTGCCGGGCGGAAGCCTATCCGGGGACCGGGCTTGAAAAAATTTTAACCAAG
>JBNKNP010000320.1:0-6874 GCA_050293905.1 Desulfobacteraceae bacterium
CTGCGGACCGGACCGGCAGAAGAAACAGATTGAGAAACATTGATTCCAATAATTTTTGCCAGACCGGTGAGTCTTTTCAGGATAACCGGGTCATCGGGTGTATCTGCCGTGTAATTGTCCGGATTGATGCCCTTTAAAGCGAATTTTGCCTTCATGGACTTTGCAATGGCAGGGTTGCCTCTGGAACGCTGGGAGATGATGGTGTCAATGATGCGTTTGATGTTACCGGTGCTTCGGACCGGCTGTGCCTCCGGCTGTGTCTCTGCCTGTTCAATTATGCCGGATGAAATTGCGCTGAAAAAGATTTTGTATACGTCAAAGTCATCATACCCGCTTTCAGAAATGACCTGCCGGACAGTCCGGGTGCCGTCAATCAAGGACAGAATCCGCAATTCATAGACATTGATCCGTATGTCTTTTTTATTGTGTATCCCGCGCGACATCTGAAAAACAAGCTGGTCTGTAGGAATAAAATTTTTAATTACGGATAGTTCGTCAATTTTCCGGGATGCTTCAAGAATAAGTTTCATGGGACTGAGCTTGGTGACGACCATGCCTTTTAAATTCAATTTGGCATCTCTGTATCCGAACCGGCCTTTTTTCCAGAACAGCAGGTTATAAAGGATTGTTTCCACCTGCCGGGTATTGTATTTTTTCAGGGTCTCAAAGGAAATATATCCTTTTTCCACCAGGATTTTGCCGAAATGCACTTTTTTTTCTTTGGCCAAGGCAAAACATTTTTGAAGCTGCGCAACTGAAACAATGCCATCATTTCTCATAAGATAACCCAGTTGGGCCTCTTTTAATGATGCTGAAGCGTAAACAATGGTTCCCTGCTCAAAAAAAATCCGGGACTGTTCATCCTCATAGCACACGGTTAATATCCCGGTTTTTTGGTCATTGCATAACAACTGGAAAATACTTGCCAGTGTTAAGCCTTCAAAATCACCTTGAAGATTCATTTTAACCTTTTTTAGCTAAACCAATTATTTCGTAGTCCAAAACCCAATCCCCGACACCGTCAATTAATTCCTTAAAAATTGACGTTTCCAATGCTTTTACAGAGATTGAGTGTTAACGTTGAGTTATAATTTAAATTTTATTAATTCACCCTCCATATGTTTCGCAAATATAAACAGTTAAACCAAACCACATGAGATTGCAAGTACCATTTGCTAAGAATTGTAAAAAAATGAGGAAAACTTTCAAAGAATTTTTCCTGAATTTATATCTATTTTAATTTATCATGGAGCAGGCAGCGGCTGGATCAAACCGGGTTTTCCTTGACTCCGGACAAGCTTTATGCTTGAATTATGCAATTTTTATTGCGGAATACAATAACTATAAGGCAAGCGTTGCAGCCCCATAGACAACAGGAGATGGAATGAACATTGTCACTGCCCACAGCTCACATGATCAAGCCGACCAGGCTGTCATGGACATCAAGTCACAATTCGGAGACTTTGTCCCCAAACTTGTCATGTTCTTTGCGTCATCAAAATATGAGTCCGACATTTTGAGTCATAAATTCAGTGAGACCTTTCCGGAAGCACAAAGTTTCGGCTGTTCCACCGCCGGTGAGATCATTTCCGGCCAGATGCTTAAAAATTCGGTCGTGGCCATGGGTTTCGATGCTTCCATAATCGAGGATGCCTGTATCCAGGTCCTTGAAAACCTGGATCATTCCAGAAATATTGATCCTGCCTTTGCCACATTTGAAAGACATTTCAATACACCGGCTGCCGACCTGGATTTTACGAAATACCTGGGAATTATTCTGGTGGATGGGCTCAGCGGTTCCGAAGAGGACCTCATGGATCAAATTGGTGATCGAACCAATACCCTTTTTATC
Organism: Desulfobacteraceae bacterium; assembly: GCA_050293905.1. Classification (GTDB taxonomy): domain Bacteria; phylum Desulfobacterota; class Desulfobacteria; order Desulfobacterales; family Desulfobacteraceae; genus Desulfobacula. The sequence continues at coordinate 1,853 of JBNKNP010000320.1, forward strand.
GGTGCATCTGCCGGAGATGATTTGAATTTCAATGAAACCAGAGTATTCGCCAATGGAAGATCCCATACCAAGGCGGCCGTACTGGTCCTGATTAAACCAAAGATTCCCTTTGACTTCATCAAGACCCAGAGTTTCACACCCTGCCAGACAAAGCTGATGGTCACCAAAGCCAACGAGGCGACAAGGGAGGTCCTTGAATTTAACAACAAACCGGCTGCAATGGCTTATGCGGAAGCCGTTGGGACAACAGTTGCCGAGGCTTCCGATAAATTCATGGAAAATCCCGTGGGTCTGATGGTTGACGGGGAACCTTATGTCAGAAGTCCGCAAAAGTTTGAAGACAGCCGTATCCGGTTTTATTGCAACGTGCTTGAGGGAATGGAATTGTCGCTGCTTAAATCTACGGATATTGTCGCGGAAACGAAACAGGCCATCCACGAAAAGAAGCAAGAGATGGGGAATGTTTCAGCGATCATCAACTTTAATTGTATTTTACGAACCCTGGAACTTGAACAAAAAGGGGAAGCCGAAGCATACGGTCAGCTATTTTCAAGCATCCCTACCATCGGTTTCAGTACCTATGGTGAGGAATTTCTCGGACACCTGAACCAGACTGCTACCATGATCGTATTTGGGTAAAGCACCAGGCTGATCATTGGTCACATGGGCAGCACAGGAGCAGGAGAAAGCAAAAGGTGAGGCCTTTTAAGCAGGCCGGCATGAAAAACATGTATCGTATTACAGCCGGATGCAAAAGAGCCTCACCGGATCAGGTCTAAAATATTGAATCAAAATTGCATTTATCAAAACAGCTCATGCATTTGACACATTTTTCCTTATCAATGACTGCCACCTCCTTCTTTTTCCAGGCAATGGCGTCTGTGGGGCAGCTTTTGAAACACAGACCGCATTTTTTGCACAGCTTGGGATCCACCTCAAATTCAAGCAGCTCCGCACATCGTTTGGCCGGGCATTTTTTGTCATTAACGTGGGTATCAAATTCTTCTTTAAAATATTTCAAAGCAGACAGCACCGGATTGGCTGCCGTCTGACCCAGACCGCACAGGGCGCTCTGATGAATGACCTGGGACAACTCCATCAGTTTGTCGATATCGCCGGGTTCACCTTTGCCGTCACATATATTTTCAAGGATCTCAAGCATTCGATAGGTCCCTTCCCTGCAGGGCGTGCATTTACCGCAGGATTCATCCTGAATAAAATCCATGAAAAATCTTGCCATGTCCACCATACAGGTTCTATCATTCATGACAATGGCACCGCCCGATCCCATGATCGCGCCAATCTTTGCAATCTCTTCAAAATCAACCGGGGTATCCAGCAGATGTTCGGGTACACAGCCGCCGGAGGGACCGCCCAGCTGAACCGCTTTAAATTTTCTTTTCTTGGGAATCCCACCGCCGATATCAAAAACCAGCGACCGAAGAGTGGTTCCCATGGGCACTTCCACGAGCCCGATATTATTCACATCCCCTGACATGGCAAAAACTTTGGTTCCCTTGCTGGTTTTCGTCCCCACACCGGCATACCAGTCACCGCCGTTGATCATGATCTGGGGCACATTGGAAAAGGTTTCCACATTATTCAGGATACTGGGTTTTTCCCACAGTCCCTTGTGAGCGGGGAACGGCGGCCGGGGTCTTGGCATGCCCCTTTTGCCCTCAATGGATCTCATCAGCGCGGTTTCTTCGCCGCAGACAAAGGCACCGGCACCCTGATAAATCTCCACATCAAAATCAAATCCGGTGCCCAAAATATTTTTCCCCAGAAGGCCGTATGCTTTTGCCTGTTCAATGGCCAGGCCCAGCCGCTTGATGGCCAGCTGATATTCAGTCCGGCAGTAGATATACCCTTTTCTGGCGTTAATGGCTTTGGCGGCAATCACCATACCTTCAAGCACGCAATGGGGATCTGCTTCAAGGATACTGCGATCCATAAACGCACCCGGATCTCCCTCGTCAGCATTACATAAAACAAACTTGGTCTCTCCCTGGCTTTTTCTGGCAAAATCCCATTTCATGCCCGTGGGAAAGCCTGCCCCGCCGCGGCCCCGCAGGCCGGATGCCATCATCTCACCGATAATATCATCAGGTTCCATCTCTTTGAGAACCTTGACAATGGCCACATAGCCGTCCCGGGCAATGTAATCGTCTATTTTTTCCGGATCGATCAATCCTTTGTTTCTTAACGCTCTTGGCATCTGATTGGCAAAAAAGGAGATATCATCGATCTTTGCGATCCTTTTCTTGGTCATGGGATCTTTAAACAACAGACGTTTAACCGGTTTATCATTAATTATCTGCTCTTCTACAAATTCTGCAATATCCCCGGGCTTAAGCTGAACATAGAAAATCCCGCCGGGCTGAACAACCAGAAGCGGCCCCAATGCACAAAACCCGTTGCATCCGGTCTCAACAATTTTTACCCGGTCGGATAATTCTCTTTTCTGTATTTCTTCAACCAGGGTATCTTTTACCTTGATGCTGCCGGTGGCATGGCAGCCGGTTCCACCGCAGATCAGAAGGCGGATAATATCCGGGTCCGCCATAACGGCTTTTTGCTTTTCTCTTATTTTATCGAGTTCTTTTATAGTCAGTTGTGACATGTCTGTTTCCTTTTTTACTTATAATCTTCCAAAGCCTTGATCACAGTTTCAGCCGCAACATCACCATGGGTGTCGTCTCCGACAACCATCACCGGCGCCAGGCCGCAGGCCCCCAGACATCGGACGCCTTCTAAAGAAAAGCGTCTGTCCTCGCTGGTACCGCCTTCCTTGACATTATATTCGCCTTCAATCCGGTTGATCACCTCACGAACCCCTTTGACATAGCAGGCTGTTCCGGTACATATCTTGATCGTATGCCGGCCTTTGGGTTCCAGTGAAAAAAGAGAATAGAATGAGGCCACACCGAACACTTCGCTTCTGGGCAGGTTCATGCCGTCTGCAATATAGTCGATCAGTTCAGGCGGCAGGTAATTCACAATATCCTGGCATTCTCTTAAGACAGTAATGGCCGCCCCTTTTATATCTTTGTTTGCTTTTATTGTATTATCAATTTTTTCCCACATCTTTGGTGTAATATCTTCGTGATGCGGTTTGTTTAAACAGGTCATTTTTTATTTCTCCAAATTTTGTCCGCCGGATCTTCTTCAATCCGGCTGCCGACATTATTTATCAGCCGACACTTTTTCTTTTATCCGGGTCAATTTTACGGCACAGACTTTAAGTTCCGGGATCTTGGACACCGGATCCAGTTTCGTGCTGGTCAATACATTGGCCGCTGCCTTGGCAAAATGGAACGGCATAAACACAGTTCCTTTAACCGCTTTAGCGGAAAACCGGGCCACAGCCTGAACCGAACCGCGTTTGGAACTGATGTTTATCATTGAATTATCTTCAATTTTATATTTTTGTGCATCTTCCGGCGAAATTTCAATAAAACATTCCGGAGACAGCTCGTTAAGCCCGTCCGTTCTCATGGTCATGGTCCCGGTATGGTAATGATACAGCACCCGGCCGGTGGTCAGCAGCAAAGGATAGGTCCGGGTCTTTTTTTCCGTGGCAGGTTTATATGCGACCTTATGGAATACACCTTTGCCACAGGTAAATTGTTCTTTGTGGAGAATGGGTGTGCCCGGATGGTCGGCATCAGGACACGGCCATTGAAGGCTGCCGGTTTCAAGCCGCTCGTAGGAAATGCCTCCGTAGGATGGGGTGACCCTTGAGATTTCATTCATGATTAAGGTACTGCCGGCATAGTTCATGGGATACCCCATGCGCCGGGCCAGGTCCGCAATAATCTGCCAGTCTCCTCTGGCCTGTCCGGGAGCTTCAACCGCTTTTCTCACTCTCTGGACGCGGCGTTCGGTATTGGAAAAGGTTCCGTCTTTTTCAGCAAAGCAGGTGGATGGCAAAACAACATCAGCCATCTGAGCGGTTTCAGTCATAAAAATATCCTGAACCACCAGAAAATCAATCGCATTCAGACATTTTTCAACATGGGCAATATCCGGATCCGAGACCATGGGGTTTTCACCCATGATATACAGGGCCTTGATATCACCTTTTCCTGCAGCCGGGATCATCTCGGTTGCCGTCATGCCGGGCTTGTTGGAAAGGTTGTCTACCTTCCATGCCGCTTCCATTTTGGCCTGGATTTTTTCATCTGCCACAGACTGGTATCCGCTATAGACATCGGGAAGACCGCCCATATCACAGGCGCCCTGGACATTGTTCTGTCCCCTTAGCGGATTCAGCCCCCCGCCCTTGATACCGATATTACCGCAAAGCATGGCAAGGTTGGCAAGCGCTTTGACATTATCCGTACCCGAGGTATGCTGGGTGATGCCCATGCAGTATAAAATAGCAGCCGGTTCTGCCTTGGCATAAAGTCTTGCGGTTTCAATCAGGTCCCGGGCAGCAATGCCGGTAATGGATTCAACATATTCCGGGGTGTATTTTTCAACCGATTTTTCAAGTATGCCATACTTGACGGTCCGGTCTTTTATAAATGCTGAGTCCTGAAGTTTTTCTTTGATGATGACATGGATCATGCCGTTGATCCAGGCGGCATTGGTCCCGGGCTCGGGGCTGAGCCAGATATCGGCATACCGGGCAAGTTTGATGCGCCGGGGATCAATGACGATGAGTCTGGCATGGTTGAATTTCACTGCTTTTTTTATTTCAGCGGAAATCACCGGATGATTTTCAGTGGTATTGGAGCCTGTTACCAGGATGACTTTGGCTTTTTGTATATCTGCAATGGTATTTGTCATTGCACCGCTTCCAAAAGAGGCAGCCAGACCGGCTACCGTGGAGGAATGTCACAGTCGGGCACAATGATCAATATTATTGGTCTTTAAAACCGCCCGGGTAAATTTCTGGGAAATATAATTATCCTCATTGGTCATCCTTGCTGAGGTCAGCACGCCGATACTGTCTGAACCGCTCTTTTCCTTAATGCTGCCGAGCTTATCCGCAACAAAATCCAGGGCATCGTCCCA
>JBNKNP010000321.1:0-3652 GCA_050293905.1 Desulfobacteraceae bacterium
ATTGTGCAGTAAATTACTGGAACATTGCCCGGCAGGCCGACGCTTTTATGAACGAAATGGGCATCACTGTTCCCGTGGCCATCCATGCCGATCATTTCGGCATAAAAAGCCCGGAAGATATTGAACCTGCAAAAACGGAAATCGTCTCGCTGTTTGACGCCGGCATCACCTCCATTGCCATTGACGCCTCCCACATGCCCGATGACCAGAACCTGCTGGCTAATCTTGAGTTATGTCCGTTTGTTCCGGACTGGGCCGGACTGGAAACAGAAGTCGGAGAAATAAAAGGCAAGCTGGGGCTGAGTACGGCTGAAGAAGCCCTTTTTCTTATCCAGGGCCTGAATGCCCATAATATTTTCCCCAACTGGATTGCACTCAACAATGGGACAACCCATGGTATTGAGGCCAGTGATACAGGCATCAACGTTGAATTGACCGAACAGATCCACGATGCCCTTTCTGCCTACCAGGTTTCCGGCGCCCAGCATGGAACCTCAGGCAACAATTCCCAGAGACTGCGGGACATTGCCTCTAAAACACGAACCACAAAAGCCAATGTTGCCACGGCCCTTCAAATGATCTCCTGGGGACTTGAAGTTAATGATTACGGCAATGCCATTCTGGACAACGGTGCCTTTATTAAAAAACAAGGCCAGGGCATGTCCGAGGATATGTGGGATATGATGCTGGATTTTGCCGGGAAAAATGATCTGTCGGGCGGGAATTTTAAAAAATTAAATCTTCCGTTTGAAAGCAGGCTGCTGGCCCAGCCCAGACAGATCCGTGACCGGATGACCAAGCGTGTGCAAAACTTTATCTACGGCCTGTTAACAAATGTTTTCAACACAACGGACACAGCAGATATTGTCATTGAACAAATTTTAAATACCCAGTCCCATGATCCCGGCCCCAAGGCAAATAAAATTGAATCAGAATCCGACTGGACCCGGGAAAAAATCATTGAAAAAGCTTCTAAAATAACGTCAGACAAAGGCCCTGAAGGAGATTTTGAAGATTAAAAAAAAACTAAAGTTTCAATTTTTTACGTCCGATAAGTGTGTTTAAGGAGAAGATTAAATGCAGATACCATCATATCAGATACAAAATGTCCTGAAAGTATATTCTCGGCAGTTGAGCCAGGGCAAAATTCTGAGCCGAAATAAGTTTGGTTCTGCCAATAAGGGGTCCATGGACAATGTCACCCTCTCCTCTGAAGGAAAACGAAAGGCCATTATTGACAAGGTGGCTGCAAATATTGTTGACCGGATCATTACTGAAGGGCCGAAAGAAAAGAACGAAGAAAAAATCACCAGTCAGATTGAACGGGAATTAGGAAAGAAAATCAATTTCACTAAAGATAAGAACCAGTTCACATACACTGTGATTGATGAAAATAATGAGAAAGTGACACATACCCTGTCTGTTGAGGATTCAAAATTCGTTGTCAAACGAATGACGGAACTGGCCCGTGAAGTTGCTGACAGCAATATGGAGTCATAAGGAGAAACAAATCATGAAAATATCAAACACACCTCCCAATTACATCAATCAGACATATACCAGTCAGGCGAATGGAGCCGATGCCGGCCAGAACTTAAAATCCCCGAAACCGGCAGACGATACCAGGACTGACAGCATTAACCTGTCCAGCAAAACCCGCGACCTGCAAAAAATTTCAAAAGCACTGGACTCTAATGCTGTTGAACGCCAGAACTATGTCGCAGAAATTAAGGAACAGGTTGAAAACAATCTGTATAATGTCAACGCTGAAAAGGTTGCAGATAAAATTGTCGGTGCCTTTATGAACGAAATCGGGTAATAGAAATATTTTCCCGGCATTTTTTTCTCCTTGTTTGTCCTTTTCCTCCTTTAAAAACAAAACCAGTTGATTTTATACCATTTTTTTATACCCCATCCGGCTTTTGATTCTGGCATGGCTTTTGCTTCTTATTTAGTTAAAAAAAGGTCTTAGCTAAAAATGACCCTGAATAAAAAGAGGTCTGTCAGATAAAGGAGACAACATGACCAATATCAATAATATAAATGAATCCGGCCAATCTTTTGGCCCAGCCCAGGTCAAGACCGGAAAGAGCCAGAAAGCAGGGGGGTTTGAAAACGCACTCAGCAAAGCCCTTGATGCAAAGGAGGCACCTGAAATGGAACCTTCTACAGCCGGCGGATTAAAAGAAATCGCTTCCATGGGACCGGCAATTATCAGCCGATCGGATATTGTATCTGGAAAAACAGGAAAATTGTTGGACATGCTGGATGCCTACTCACTCAAGCTTGAAGATCCGGCTGTTTCATTAAAAACAATTGCACCGGTACTTGAGCAGATAAAAGCAGATGCCGGCACCCTTGAGCAAGAGGCAAACACCTTGACAGATGCTGATTCCTCATTAAAACAGATTGCTGAAAAAACCATCATCACCGCTCACACCGAATACCTTAAATTTCAGCGGGGTGACTATTTATCCTGAGATGCGGGATCACACTCTTTTTTGGCCTGCTCCCAAAATTTATCCTTTTCCTTTTGGGGCAGGTCTTTTAATTGGATATTTCTTTGATTCAGCAAGTCTTCCATGAGCCTGAACCGCTTTTCAAACTTGGCAGTTGAGTCTGCCAGTGCTGTTTCAGGATAAATCTTTGCAAACCGTGCCACATTCACCAGGGAAAAAAGGATATCACCGAATTCCAGGTTTGCCTCTGCCGGATTCCCCGATGCCAGGGCGATCTCAAACTCATTGATCTCATCTTTTACCGTATCCAGCACCTGGTGGATATTATCCCAGTCAAAGCCTTCCTTGACCGCACATTTGGACACACTTAACGCCCGCATGAGAGACGGCATCCCTTTGGGGACGCGATCAAGTGCGGAGATCGGTTTTACTCCCTGCTCTGCTTTTTCCTGCGCTTTTATTTTTAACCATTGTTGGTTCACTTCATCTTCCGAGATTGTTTCAGCGGTGTCCGGTCCTGTATCAGCATAAACATGAGGGTGCCGTCGGATCATTTTCCCGGCCACCTGTGAGACGATTTCTGAAAGCGTCAGGTCATGGTTTTCCTGGAATATTTCAATGATAAAGACCAATTGAAAAAGCACATCCCCAAGTTCCTCACACGTATTGGACAGGTCCTTTTTTGCCAGGGCTTCCTGCAATTCATAGGATTCTTCCACCAGGCATTTCCACATGGTTTCAGGGGTCTGTTTTTTATCCCATGGGCAGCCGGGATCGCCCCTTAATCTGCGGACAATTTCAAATAGGGTTTCAATGGATTCCAAGAGCTAAAAAATACCTTCCAGTTTCTTTAAAAAATCCTGTTTTGTATTCTTGGAAACAAAAACGGTCATGGCTTTGGATACCTGGGCAATATACGGTGAAAATTTTGACTTACCGAGGAAAGCGGAATTCTTCGGCAGGAATGTGGTGATCACGATAAACAGGACGGAAACGATCATCAGTCCTTTCAGGGCACCGAATACAAGACCGAACGTTCGGTCCACCCAGCCTAAGAATACAAGTTTCAGCAGTTTGCGGATGAGAATCGAAATCAGTGTTACAAGAATTAAAATGGCACAAAACAATAAAAAGAATGCCAAAAGATTCCGGATGGCCGGGTTTTCAACCCATTTTCCGGCATACACTGCAAT
>JBNKNP010000322.1:0-2715 GCA_050293905.1 Desulfobacteraceae bacterium
CTCTTCCGGCACCAAACCTGTTGATCTGTTTGATTCCGGCTTTTGGCCGACGCCTCCAAACAACCAGATTTCATCGATTTCAGGAAGGAACCTGGAATTTTTTTCTAAAATTGAAATCCGGTATATCATTGCAAGGGAAAAATTCTTGGCCAGCCGTTGTATGCCGGTTTTCACCGGAACGCCGGAAAATGATTCCGAGATTTCAACATTCATATTTCCTGGATACTTAACGAAGATTTTACAATCAATCTTTTTCCCGATCTCATTTAATACCTCAGACAGCTTTTCATTTTTAATTTCTACAGATAAGGATTCGGTTTCCCGGTCAAAACGAATATTCATTGTTGCCGGTTGTGCTAAAACCATTTTCCCGGCCAGGTACCAGCACCCCATAATCATAAAGACTTTTCCAAAGAAAAAAAAGCTTTCATTTATTTCTCCAATATCCGCATTGAGCATATGAGCCTGACTGCTTCAACAAAACCCCACATGAGCCTTGAATACATTAATTGACTCGACCTGCTCAACCTGATATCTGGTAAAGATGGCCATGTTCAGCAAATCCGATCTTTATGATTTTAAAAAAAAATCAGCTCATCCGCAAGTTAAAGGTATGGCCGGCCTGCGGGCTTTGGCTGCCATTGGGGTCTTTTGTGTGCATTTTAACCAGATGGCAGGCCTTGATGCTGCCAAAGGTCCATTTGATCTATCTATTTTCATGGCCAATGGAAACCATGGCGTTGCACTGTTTTTTTCCCTGAGCGGTTTTCTGCTGAGTCTGCCGTTCTGGCAAACATATGTAACCGGTTTGCCGTTTCCATCGTTAAAAAATTATTTTATCCGGCGGGCGGCCAGAATTATTCCCGCCTACTATGTACTGCTGACCCTATTAATTTTACTGGGCACACTTTGGAAAATCCCTGGATCAGGATTTGATATCCTCTCACACTACCTGTTTTTTTTTAATATCACGGAGTTCAGCATTTTCAGCATTAATCCGCCATTCTGGACCATTGCAGTTGAAGTCCAGTTCTATTTTCTGCTGCCGTTTATTTTTTTTGGCTTCAGATTTTTCAGAAGTCGACATGTTCTCTTTATTCTCATTCTAATGACAGTCTTATCGGTCTGGCTTCAAACCCAAATGGCTGTCAAAGTATTTAACTTAACGATTCCCTGGCCCGGCAATCCCTGGCTGACCTGGATACGCCCCAACGGTGCGGTTGTAAATCATTCCATTATCGCATGTTTTCCGCATTTCATTTTAGGCATCATTGCAGGCTACTTGTACACTAGATATGGCCTGAGTATCCGTTCTTTGAAAAAAAAAAGTGAGGCCGTATTCTGGACGTGCTTGACCCTTATCACTCTGATGCTTTCCACTGCCTGGACAAGTCCGCTTGAGCTGTCTGTTGTCCCTTACTCTTTCCCCATTATCCCGATTTTATTCACCTGCATGATCCTTTCCTGCGCCCAGGCCGGAATTGCAGGGAAAATTTTGGAAACGCCGCTCTTAAAATGGCTGGGCACTGTTTCTTACGGCCTGTACCTGTATCATTATCCGGTTCTTTTACATCTTGAGTGGCAGATGCGGAAAAAAGGGATTGATGCGGGTGAACATTATCTGTTTTTCGGTTTCACAGGATTTATTGTTTCCGCAGCTCTTGCCGCCCTGTCCTTTTATATGATTGAACACCCCTTACTTCGACGGGCTGGCGGGAAATGATCTAAAATGGTCTTCCACCTTTGAATCAAGATCTTTTTTCCAGGTTTCCGGCATTTCCTTTAATACTTTTTTCATCAGTGATTCAGCCATTTGGGTGTTTGAAAAATTTTCTTTTTGACGGATAGCCGCGGACAGCCACATATAGCTTTTCGCAAGAAATGCAGCCGGAAGCAGACCGGTTTCCGGATTTCTGGGTCCGGTAAAATACAGATATCCCACCTGGAGATAGGCCTTGGTATATCCTTTTTCTGCAGCTTTTTCAAACCACATCCGGGCAGCGGGTTGATCTTTTGGCCGTCCAAGGCCGTCTTTTAGCATCACGCCAATATAATACTGCGCTTCGGGCACCTCCAAATCAGCTGCCCTGGAAAACCAATCATACGCTTTGGTATAATCCCGGATCAGAGTTTCTTCCAGATAAAACCGCCCCATGCGGATCTGTGCCGGAATCACCCGCTTTTCTGCAGCTTCACCACAGAGTTTCAATGCTTTTTCCGGATCTTTTGGTACACCGGTACCGGTCATGTATAATTCGGCCAGTGAACACAATGAAATATGGTATCCAAGATCTGCCGCCTTTTTGTACCATTCTGCCGCTCTTGCAGGGTCCTGTTGTGCTCCTGTTCCGCCCCTCAGACAGTCGGCAAAAAAATGGGTTGCTGTGGGAATACCGTTCTTCCCTGCTTTTTCAAACCACTCGCAGGCTCTTTTGTCATCCACCGGTCTCCCCCACCCCAACCTGAAAAAAAGGCCCATGGTAAACTGTGCAAGAGGGTTTTGTTTTTCCGTGGCAAAATACTGATACTCCTTAAATGCTTTTTCATACTCTCCCTTTGCAAGAAGCGCCTGGGCATCGGCCAGTTCCGTTGAGACCTTTTGTTTTGCGCAGCTAAGCGAAACACTGGTGAAAAAAGCCATGCCTGCAATTAATACAACAACTCCAATTTTATTCAATGTCATGATAATTCCCGCTTAATTATTTTGAATATTGC
>JBNKNP010000323.1:0-14127 GCA_050293905.1 Desulfobacteraceae bacterium
CTGGCTGAGCGAATTGGCTGAGATTTTTGTAAAAGTTCAAAAGACCTGGAATGGCAGAACGACGGACTGTTTGAGGACAAGCTTGCCCGCAGTTTCCGTCGTTGAATGGAAGGTCTTTTAGAACTTTAAAAAATCGTTCAGGCACCAGCGAATGCAGGGTGAACAGGCCGGCACGGGTTGGGTGGCCGGTTATAAATTTGCCTGACCTGATGAACTGACCGGCAGGGTAATGGTAAACCGGGTCCATTTCCCTTCTTCAGACTCAACCTTTATATCACCGCCGTGATCCCTGACAAACCCATAGCATACCGAAAGTCCCAGCCCGACACCCTGGACACTTTCCAGTTTTGTTGTAAAGAAAGAATCAAACACTTTTTCAATATGATCGGGTTTGATGCCGGTGCCGGTGTCTTCGATAACAATTAAAATAAAACGGCCTTCTATTCTGGTTTTAATACTCAGGCTGCCTCCGTCGGGCATGGCATACATGGCATTGGAAAACATGTTGATAAAGACCTGGCGCAGCTGGTCCCTGGATGCCACAATCACGCCCGGATCTTCAACCAGATCAAGCTCGACTTTAATGCTGTTTTCCCTGAATCTTTTTTCATACAAAAGCATGAGTTCATCAATGACGACATTCAGATCAATCTCAAGCCGTTTTTCCTGGTCAGGTTTTGAAAAGGAAAGCATTTTTTTAAGCATGTCGGCCAGACGGACCGTTTCGGACAAAGACATCTCAAGCAGGCGGCGGCGTTTATTCTGGGGTGAAATTTCGGTTTTCATCAGCTCCAGGGTATTCATGATGCCAAACAAAGGGTTGTTCAGTTCATGTGCCAGTTGGGATGTCAACCGTCCCATGGCTGCCAGTTTTTCAGACTGAAGCAGGTGCTGCCGTGCATCTTCAAGTTCCCGTTCCGCCTGGAGCCGCTCCTTTAAATCGGAAAAAATAGCAACCGTTGCCACTTCTTCATTGTTTTCACCATAAATAATGGCAGCTGAAAGATTGCCTTCAATTTGCTCTCCGTCTTCTCTTTTAAATTCAAAGGGATGTGAATTCAGCCGCCCTGCTCCCCCATATTTATCGCTGCGCAGCATAGCCATGACTTCAAGGGCACGTTTTTTAGAAAAAATCTGATCGATTTTTATCTTTCCCACTGCATCATCGGCAGCAATGCCGAAAATCTCTTCAGAGCTCTGGTTCCAGAGCATGATTTCGCCTTTCATGTCCACGGCCATAATGGCGTTGGGTGAACAGGAAATGATATTGTCTAAAAAATCATGGGCTTTTTTAAGCTGGCGTTCATGTTTTTTTCTCCGGGTCTGATCCACCACAACCCCTTCATACCCCAGAATATTATTATTAAAATCATACCTCAGGTTGCTGGTGATCAAAAGATAAAGGATGTGGCCGTCCCGGCGGCGCCACCGGACTTCATAATCCACCACCTTGCCTTTTTTTTCCATGATATCGGTATATTTTCTGCGGTCTTCCGGCTTTAAGTAGACATCCTGTGCCAGATCCAGAGACAGGAATTCATCCTTATCCTGATAGCCCAGTATTTCCAGCATTGCCGGATTTACATCCAGAAAACGACCCTCACGGCTGCTGATAAAAACACCGCAGCCCACATGCTTGAACAGTCTTTGATAGCTTTCCTTGGAGGATTCAAACTGTTTTTCCTGCTGCAGACGCTGGGTGATGTCCCGGTATATGGAAAGTTTGGACCGGGTCCCGTCCCGGTTAACCACGGGCAGTTCGGATACGTTGAATGTCCTGTCCACAGATTCAAAATAAATCTGGCGCTTTCGGGTCTCATTTTCCTGAAAAACTTTATCACAGTCGCACCATGAACAGGGCTCATCAGATCCTGTCAGGACTTTGTAGCATTGTTTACCAACGCCGTCACCGAACAGATCCCGCATATATTTATTCATATATTCGACAACATAATTATCGCTGACAATATATACACCATCTTCAAATGCATCCATTGCGTCCAGTAATCGGGGGGTATGACTGTCCATTGCACTTCTCCTTTTGTACGAATCTTATTGCCTATAATCTAAATACGCACGGGCCGGATAGTCAATAAAAAATAAAAAAGGATGCTCCGCCGGAAAGATAAAAACTATTCATTGACATCAATAATGGAATAAGGGAGAAGAAAAACGCTTCTTAAAATAGAAACAGATCATGATGAACTCCGGATGAGAGGAATAAACAAGATGCCAGGCAAGAGCACATTGAATAAGACGGATAAAATAAAAGGGTCGCCTAAAAGCATTTTTAAAGACACAATGACGAAAATCCTGCCGGATGACGGCATGCTGAATGCCTGCCTGACCTGTGAGGCATGCGTAACCGGCTGTCCTGCAAGCGGTCTGGAAAAAATGGACCCGAAGAAATTTTTAAGACTGGCTGCTGAAGGAATGGATAAAGACATTCTGAATTCAAACTGGGTGTGGATGTGTTCCATGTGTGCCCGGTGCACATATGTCTGCCCTCTGCAAATCGATATTCCCCGGCTTGTGTTTGAGGCCAGGGCCCAATGGAAAAAAAAAGATAAACCAGCCGGGATCACGCGCTCCTGCGATATGGCATTGACAACAAATACCTGTTCCGCCATGGGTGCTGAGAAAGAAGATTTTCAATTTCTTGTGGAAGATGTCCTTGAAGAATACCAGGAGTCCCAGCCTGAATTTGCCCGGATGCACGCGGATATTGACAAAAAAGGAGCTTTTTATTTTTTAAATCAGAACTCCAGGGAACCGGTAAACGAGCCGGATGAAATGGTACCGCTGTGGAAGATCCTGCATCTTGCCGGAGCAGACTGGACCTATGGGTCCAAAGGATGGGCTGCCGAGAATTATTGCCTGTTTTCCGCTGACGATGAAAACTGGGAAAAAATAGTCAGGAAAAAGGTAGAGGCGGTTGAGGCCTTGGGCTGCAAAGTCTGGCTCAACACCGAGTGAGGGCACGAACTGTTCGCAGTCCGGGCCGGACTGCAAAAATTTAATATCCCTTATAATTTTGAAATTAAAAGTATTGTTCAACTCTATGCCCAATGGATAAAAGACGGCAACCTGAAACCCTCTTCAGACTGGAACAGGGACAGGCAGATAAAATTTACGGTTCAGGATCCGTGTCAACTGGTCAGGAAATCTTTTGGCGATCCAATTGCAGATGATTTAAGATATGTTGTCCGGGCGGTTGTGGGAAAAGAGAATTTTGTTGATATGACACCCAACAAATCCCGCAACTTCTGCTGCGGAGGCGGCGGCGGATATCTCCAGTCCGGGTTTCAGGAGCAGCGCAGGGCCTTTGGACAAACCAAGGCCGGCCAGATCCTTGACACAAAAACATCCTACTGCATTACCCCGTGCCATAACTGTCATGCCCAGATTCATGATCTGTCCGAAGTCCATGGCCATGCCTGGAATACGGTTCATCTGTGGACAATACTCTGTCTGTCCCTGGGTATCCTAGGTCCCAACGAAAGAGAGTATCTGGGTAAAGATTTAAAAGACGCAGATGTTTTCCATCCGGAATCAGCCCTGTAAACCCGGCTGTTTTTTTATTTAAGGAAATTTAATGGATATTTTTTTATAATCTGCTTTATCTTTTACACCGACCTTTAAATCAAGGCTTGAATCTTTCAATCCCAGTGCCAGTTGGGTTTTGCCTTTTTCACCTTCAATATGGGTGATCTGCCTGACCACTTCAAATATCTGTGATGCCACAGCCTGACCGGGATTGGGCAGATCGCTGTCCCGGTATTCCGCAGTCACGGAGACACTCCCGTCACCGGCTTGATGAATTGAAATTTTGCGTGCATTATTGTTCACCCCATGGAGCACTGTTAATGCCAGCCATTTTAATGCACCGTCCAGACTGTTTTCATCATTTTTGATCTCTGACATTTCTTTAAGAGGATCTGTTGTTGAGTAGCAGTCACACAATTCCTGCACTTTTAACTGCAGATTTTCAGAATCTTTCATTTTGCTCCTCCTTATTTTATGCGTTGGCTGTACTAACCATCAAATATAAGAAGGTTTTAAATTTATTCAATATGTTCTATTGCCTGGCCTTGCGAATTGTCAGGCAGACATTGCCTGTAAAAATCAGGACCGCACCCACCCACGCTGCAAGGGACATGGCAGGATCCATGGCGATAAACGGGCCCAGCAGGGCGGCAAGCAGAATCCGGGTAGAAGAAATAATGCTGCCTTCAATGGCCGTGACATACTTGAACCCGATGGTTATCAGATACTGGCCGGCAAAGGAAAAAAAAGCACACCATAAAAGATATTTGAATTCGGCTGGTTTCGGGATGTTCATCTGCTTGAAGAATACAGCAAAGATAACCACGCTTCCAATGGCAAACAAAAAGAACAAGGTGGTCTCGGTGTCATGGTACTGCCTTGATAAATTCAGGTACATGATCGCCAGTGCTGCACTGATCCCGGATGCCAGCCCCCACAAAGACGCGGGTTCAAACGTCATTTTTCCCGGTGAAAGGATCAGCCAGACGCCCACAAAGGCAACCATGACAATTAAGACAGCGACCGTATCCCGCTGATCCTTAAAAAATATCCATGAAAACAAAGCAATAAACAGCGGATAGGTCATATTTAATATATTGGCCTGGGCCACGGATGTAAGGTCCACCCCTTTAAAAAAACAATATACCGCCACCAGGTTGGTAACGGCCCGGCCGATCAGGTAACCTTTTTTCTTCACTTTTACGGGTTGTTTTTTCACAGCCATTAAAACAGAAACCGCGACAAAACCTAAAAAAAATCTGGCAAAAACAAAAAAGGAAGGCGCAATGTCAAGCCCTCCCATCCTGGCCCGTTTAATGACGACCGTGGCCAGGTAAAAACAAAATGCCGAAGCAAAAACGCAGCCGCACCCGAGCAAAGCTTTGACATTCAACAATGATTTTTGCGACAATGGCAAGCCATCCTTATGGGGAACCGTCGATGTATAATAGATTTAATAATCTTCCTCACCCGACCTGTCTTTGTCACGCCAGATGGTGTCATCAAGAATTTTTTTAAAATACGGGGTAATATGGGTGAACTCCACGGCCAGGCCATCCGGGCCGCACCGGACCACTTTCCCTTCAAGCTTGAACGGTTTTTGAGCACCCGGGACTAAAAAAACCACCCGGACTTCCTTTTTCACATCCACTTTTTCGCTTGTTTTAATGAGCACACCGCTGGCACTGATATTTTTCATATCAGTCTGGATGACTTTGTCCCCGATGAGGATATCAATGCCCGTGGGCATGGGAAGCCGCTGATATTCCCTTTGTTTTCCATCCTGCCAGTCAGTCAGAATTTTCAAAAGTTCTTTTTGTTTTTCAATGGAAAGATTACGTACCCGTTTGGTAATGTCATCGAGAATATCCATATGTGTACCTCGTTATTGACCCATTCATATTTTAGAATCCATTGCGATTTTATAGACCATTTCCCTGAATTTCACAAGCATAACTCTGTGCAAAACATCAATTTCGCTTGAAATTGCCGTGGTTTAATGATAATTTCGCTTCCCTGAGGTTATTTAAAAGGAGAAAAAAAATGGGCAATAAAGAATCAGAATTTAATACGGAGATACTCCCTTTACGGGCCAATATAGATCATATTGACTCACAGATTCTTTCCCTGCTTGCCCAGCGCCAGGACCAGGTTGAACAAGTGGTCCGTCTAAAGAAAAAACACCATATGCCGGTTTACCATCCGGCAAGGGAAGAAGATTTAATCTCAGAACTCCGGACCCAGGCTGAAAATGCTGGTCTGGATCCAAACTTTTTGGAGGATCTGTACCGGGTCATCTTACGGCAGTCCAGAGTCAAGCAGGCCGGCCAGATGGAGCACAAGGGCATAAAGCCCGGGGCAAAAGTCCTCATTGTGGGCGGATCAGGCCAGATGGGCCGTTTTTTTGTCTCCCTGTTTGAAAAATCCGGATACGAGACCCGGGTGTTCAGCAGCAAAGACTGGGACAGGGCAGAGCAACTGTGCAAAGACATCGAACTGTGCATTGTCTCGGTTCCCATTGAGCGGACATCCTGGATTATTGAAAAAATATCGGCATATCTGCCTTCAACTGCAGTGCTTGCAGACCTGACCAGCATTAAAGTATCGCCTGTGGAAAAAATGCTTGCGGCTCACAAAGGTCCTGTTTTAGGACTCCACCCCCTGTTCGGTCCCACGACCGCTTCTTTTGACAAACAGATTGTTGTGGTCTGTCCGGGAAGAGAAATGGACCAATCCCGCTGGGTTGTAGAACAATTAAACCTCTGGGGCGCCGTAATTGTTGAGGCCAGTGCAAAAGAGCATGATGAAATAATGGAAATTGTCCAGGCCCTGCGCCACTTTGCAACATTCAGTTTCGGCCGGTTTCTGCATGACCGCAATATCCGGCTGGAAAGGACCCTGGAATTTTCAAGCCCGATCTACCGCCTTGAGGCCGGAATGGTCGGCCGCCTCTTTGCCCAGGACGGTTCTATGTATTCTGAAATCATTTTTGCCACACCTGAACGCAGAAAACTGCTAAAGGAATTCATTCTTTCCATGAATGATCACCTGGATATGCTGGATGACAACGACAAAGACTTATTTATCAAAGAATTCAACCAGATTGCCCAATGGTTCGGACCATTCAGCGAACAGGCCATGCGGGAAAGTTCCTTTCTGATCAATAAGCTGATAGAACGCTTCTAATCTGTACACCCTCTGTTAATGGTCAGTGGATGCATCATTTTCCCGGCGGGTCATCTGAATAAAATCACCAATCTCTTTGAGTACAAAATACCGGGACAATGCATCGGCCATCTCCTGCTGGGTCGGCCGGGTTCCAGTGGTCTGCTCAATATAGGTTTCAATTTTTTCAATGGCCTTTACCATACAGTCCTCTAATTTATATTCCTTATTCATTTTCATCATTTTCCTGATAGGTTTTAAGCTTTTTCAGCAGGGTTTTCCGGGTAATGCCAAGCCGTCTGGCTGCCTCACTCTTATTTCCTTCCACAGCCGACAGGGTGGACAGGATGACACGCTGTTCAACCGTTGACAGCCGGACATTGGATAAATCTTTATCTGCTGTATCTAAATATGCCGGAGAATGAATAAACGACAGGTCCCGGGTGGTGATATAATCCGTACGGGCCAGGACCACGGCTCGTTCCACACAATTGCTCAATTCCCTGACATTGCCTTCCCAGTCGTACCGGATCATGGCATCCATGGCATTGGGTGAAAAGCCTTTGATATCCCGTTTATTCCGCGTGGAAAATTCCTCTAAAAAATGGTGGGCCAGGGTGGGAATATCTTCTTTTCTCCGGCGAAGCGGCGGAACGTCCAGACTGACAACATTGAGCCTGTAATACAGGTCCTGACGAAATCCGCCCTGTTCGGACAACTGCTTTAAATCCCGGTTGGTGGCAGCAATAACACGGACATCGGTTTTAATACTCTCATCGCTGCCCACAGGTGTGATCTCCTTTTCCTGGATCACCCGCAACAGCTTTGCCTGCATGGACAGATCCATCTCTCCGATTTCATCCAAAAGAATGCTGCCCTTGTCAGCCTGTAAAAACTTTCCTTTTCTTCTTTTTTCCGCCCCGGTAAACGATCCTTTTTCATGGCCGAACAATTCGGACTCCAGCAGATTTGCCGTAATGGCCGCACAGTTAATCCGGATATACGGGTGATCCTTTCGCGGGGAATTGTAGTGAATGGCAGAGGAAACCAGTTCCTTTCCCGTACCGGATTCCCCGGTCACCAGGACGCTGGCATCTGTCGGTGCCACCATGGCAATGGTATCCAGCAGGGAAAGCATGGCAGGGCTTTGTCCGATCAATTCATGACGGATATCTTTTTCTTTGAGGCGGATTTTTAAATCCCGGTTCTCGGACTTTAAAGAAATGCTTTCAAAGATCCGTTCAATGGTTAATTTGAGCTTGTCAAAATCCAGCGGCTTGGTCAAATAATCATATGCCCCGATCTTGAGTGCTTTTACCGCGGTGGAAACCGATGAATACGCAGTCATGATAATGACCGGCAAAGAGGGGTTAAAGGTCTTAATCCGCTGCAGGGCTTCCATTCCGGACATATTTGCCATTTTCATGTCCATGAGCACCATGTCAAAGGCTGTCTCCTGCACTTTTTTTACCCCGCTTGTACCGTCATCAGCCAGATCAACCTCGAACCCCCAGTCCGTTATCAGGGTTTTAAGCATGCCGGCATGGGCCGTGTCATCGTCAACCACCAGTATTTTTTTCATTCTTTCCTTTCCTTTTGGGTTCATCTGCCGGCACTGGGCTTAAGATCATCTGCTTCAGTTCCGGTCATGGGCAGATGAATGGTAAAACAGCTGCCCGTTCCTTTCCGGCTGCTGACCCGGATAGTGCCGTTTAAATTTTCCACGATCCTGTGTACAATGGAAAGTCCAAGCCCGGTACCTGTGGACCGGGTGGTAAAATACGGGTCAAATATCCGGTCAAGGGCGTCCTCATCCATGCCGGCACCATTGTCTGTTATCTTAATTTCAAGCATGTTCTTTTCTTTTGCATCCCGGACGCTGACCTCAAGCCGGCCGTTTTCTTCCAGTGCCTCAATGGCATTGATATACAGATTTAAAAATACCTGGTTCATGCGATCCGGATCTGTTGTAATTATGTTTCTTGACGAATGAATATCCACCTGGGAGGCAATCTTTTTTTGCTCCATATCATGCCGGACCAGCAGCAGTGAATGGTCAATCAATTCCTTGAGATTCACCGGTTTGAGTTCTATGGACATGGGCTTTGCAAACTCCAGCAGCTGGGTAATGGACCGGTTGATACGTTCAATCTCTCCTGTCATGATGGCCGCAGTCTGCTGATCTGCTTCATTATCCGGGTAGCGTTTGGCAAAATATGTGGCAAATCCTTTGATGGAACTTAATGGATTACGGATTTCATGGGCCACTCCCGCAGCCAGTTTACCGACGGCTGCCAGCCGCTTATTGGTTTCCACCTGTTTTTGCAGGTCCCTGATCTGGCTTAAATCCCTGAAAAGAAAAACATGCCCGGTAATTTGTTCGTCGTTGTTTTTAATCTGGGATGCAATCACTTCAAGACGGACAGGCTTGTCATCTGTGTTATTGATGGTAATCTCCCGGCAGATATTTGAATCCGACGGATCCATCTGGTGAATCAGATCGATCCACTCCGGAAAAGGACCCTGAAGATCTGTTCCGAAGATCTGTCTGGCAGCATGGTTCATTGAGGTGATCTGCTGTTCAAGATCCATGGTGACAAGTCCGGTGGGCATATTCTGAATCACATTGTCTGAAAACGCTTTCACACGGCTCAAAGACGCCCTGGCCGACCGGTAGGCCTGAAAGGAAAACACGGCAATAAGACCGGCACACCCCACGACAAATAACCCGAATGTACGGAAAACGGTTTCTTTTAGCAGCCGGTGCTGAAACGCCAGGGCTTTTTCCATTGAAAGCCCGACAAATATATAATGTTCTGTTGGTTCCCCGCCTGGTTTTTCCCCGTTTTCAAGATAACCCCGGCTCCAGTCTTTCGGGTCAGGCCTGGCTTCATCATTATTTTGAAATGCGTCCATTACAGGATTCGGCCGACGGTGCCAGGGTCGGTTTTTATGTATAAACCGCTTTCTCACCGGCACGAACCGCTTGACCACCTCAAAAACAGGCGGACCTGGTGAACGCTCATTCATCCGGTGATAGATTCCATTAACATCATCTGATTTATCCTTTAAACGACTCATTATCAGGGGCATCTGCTCAAAGGATGCATCCACTTTCTCCGGTGTTGAATGCGCCAGGATTCTTCCTGTTTTTGAAACAATCATGATATATTCAATTTCCGGCTGGGATGCGGTTTCTTCAAGCATGGCCTGAATTCTGTTTGCCCCCCAGCGCATGGTAAACATTCCCGTTCTTGTCCCGGCCTCAAACGTTCGAATCACTGCCATGGCTCTTTCAACCATTTTCTGGGTAATAAATTCCTTCTGACGATCCAGACGCTCCATGGCCATATAAATAAATATCGGCAGCAATACCAGCAGAACGCCCGCCGGCAGCAGCGGAGGAACAAAAAATGATTTATTTTTTATGCGCATTCTTATGATTCCTGATCTCTCATGTTGAATTTAAATTCAGCCAATACCCTTTGGTTCAAATATAATGAATAAAGCAAGATCAATACCAGCTTTCAAACCAGCCCTGGGTGCAGCAGCCGGGAATACGGCCGTTTCAAATGTGAGTATTTTATACCCACCTGGTTACCACACCCCGGGTAGAAAGTAAACAATCCTGCAAACCATTGATTCCGGCGGTTCACCCCCATATTGAATATCCATCTTAAAATTCAGCCGGTTAAAAAATATTCTCCATAGTGGCACACCCTTTGCTCCATTCATTTTCAACACGCTGCCGGACAGCGGACAATTAAACAACCATTTAACCTTGGAGGATATGATGAAAAAATTAATCTCATTACTCAGTATGCTGATCGTTATTTCACTTGCAGCAGGCGCTGCCTTTGCCGGTGGGCCGGGCTATGGCAAAAACCGGGGACTCGGCTATCATACCGGTTATTCCGGATGTGACGGATGGGGTTCGGGAATTAATCTGACCCAGGAACAAAAAGACCAGCTCACCGCACTCAGGCAGAAATTTATTGACGACACCTATGCCAGCCGCTCAACAAAACTTGAGAAAAAACAGCAGATCCGGCTGCTCATGGAAACATCCAACCCGGACCGGGCAAAGCTGATCCGATTGTCCAATGACATTCTTGAACTGGACAAAAAAATCACGGAAAAGAAAATTGATTACCGCCTGGCAGTTAAAAAAATCGCCCCTGAACTATCCCGTATGAAAGGATTCGGATCCGGAAGGCACCACAAAAAAAGATCATTCCACAGAGGATGTGATGCGGATCCGGAAAACGAACAATCAGACCCTGATGAACAAGGATAAAAGCAGTTCAAACTTAAACGGACATATGACATAAAATAAAGACCGAGGCTGCCCGGGACAATGGTTTCCCGGGCGGCCTTTTTTTGACTGTCTGTCCGGATATCATGAACATTTATTTTAAATTATCTTTGCAATACAGACCAATACGTACTATCTGATATCATGGCAGCGATTGTTTTCTTTAATTAATCATAAGGTCCGTATTCTTGTGACTGACGCTTTTGAACCCATCTATCATCACCTTTCAGCAAAAAACGCAGATTTAATTACCCTGGTTCTCACCTCCCAGGGCATTAAAAACAAAACGGTAAAAACCAACGGACGCTATTGTGTCCTGGTTCTTCCCAGGGACCGGGAAAAGGCAGAATTAACGCTTGATCTTTACGTAAAAGAAAACAAATTGTTCAGGATCAGACAAAAGATCGAGGCATTTCCCGTTTCTTCATTCAAATCTTTTCCTGCATTTACCATCATGTCGCTGTTAAGCCTGATCCATATTGCCGTGTTTCAATATCACGTCCATAAAAAAATGGTTCTTTCCTATGGTTCTTCTGCGCTGTACATCCTTCAGGGTGAGACCCACCGGGCCATCACCGCACTTTTCCTGCACGCCGACACCGGCCATCTGCTGGGGAATCTGGCCGGTATGCTCATTTTCGCCGCGCCTTTGATTTCCCTGACCGGGTTCGGCACAGGCCCTTTTCTGCTCCTGCTGACAGGAACAACCGGCAACCTGATCAATGCTCATTTTTACAAAACCGCCCATCTGTCCATTGGTGCTTCCACAGCCGTCATGGGGGCAGCAGGTCTTCTGGCGGCTTACCAGTTCATGCAGAAGGGAAAATCCATCCGGATGAACCATCTGATGCCTGTTCTGGCCGGCACTGTTCTGGTGAGCATGTTCAGCCAGGGTGAAAACACCGATGTCTGGGCCCACGTTTTCGGATTTGTGTCCGGCCTGTTTTATGGTATTGTCTTTTTTCCTTTCAACCGGATCCTTGTATTCAGACACAAGGAAATTCTATTCCTGACAATCACGCTTTTCATAGTTGTCAGTGCTTTTTTATCCGGGCCATGACCGACCGGCCGGGATCCGGACAGGGGCAGGTAAATTTTAAAATAATTTTAATCAATGTCTGAATTTACCGATATTCTCTTAATTTCATATTGAAAAATAAATTAAAATATCGTACGATATTTCAACTTTCCAAAGACAATACACACCAGGACAGGATTACAACCAGATGGGATATCTCTTAAACCCTGATCATACAGATTATATTGAAATCATTGTTCACGGACTGCTGGACAGAAAGACCGCTGTTGCTGCTTTAGACGAAGTGCTGTCCCATCCCCAATATCCTGTCAAACATACCCTATGGAATCTCACCTTGTCCCAGAACGGCTTGTCTGTAAAAGATCTCATGGAAATTGCAGGAATTTTAAAGCAATTTACCCCGCCGGCAAAACACTTTGCCAACAAATCCGCCCTGCTGGTCAAAAACCGGATGGAAATCGCCATGGTCAACCTAATCGGATCTGCCGCAGCCTTTCTGCCGGTCAGGTATAAAACCTTTCTGAATTTTGATAAAGCCAGAGCGTATCTCACATCGAATTAAAATAAACCCGGATATTCTTCCTTGACTTAGGTCTTAAGTTTTTTTAAAAATACTCTTGTTGTTCAAAAGAGGCTGGACGCCTGCGGCCGGGAGATGACTGCCCGGCAGGGTTGCTTTTAAAGGCTAATGGCTGACAGACCTGATAATTAAATATTTCAAATTCAAAAGGATAAAAAATTGGATTTTTATGAATTTGTACGCGGACCTCTGGCAATGATTTCCTTTGCCGTGCTGATTGCCGGAACCGGCTTTCGGCTGATCCGCTTTTATACAAAAGGCACAAACCCGAAACTGCTCTACCCGAAAGAAAATTTAACCAATGGCTTTCAATCCATTGTCTTTGGGTTGATCCCCTTTGCCACACGGTTTATGCGCAAGCGTCCCGGGTTCACGGTGATAACGGTTCTCTTTCACATCAGTGCGGTGATCGTTCCTTTGTTTTTCATGGCCCATATCGTTCTCTGGTATGAATCGTATGGAATTGCCTGGCAGAACGTTTCCAACGGCCTTTCCGATCTCATGACGCTCTTTGTTCTGTTTGCCTGTGTTTTCTTTTTCATCCGGCGGCTGAAAGTGCCTGAACTTAAAATGGTCAGCCAGACATCGGATTTCATCATCCTGATTCTGATCTTTATTTCGTTTCTCACAGGTTTTCTGGCATTTCATCAATGGGGGCCGTACCGGCCGTTTTTAATCGGCCATATCCTGTCCAGTGAAATCCTGATCGCCATGGTACCGTTTTCAAGACTATGGCATATGATCGCCTATCCGTTTTCCCGGTATTACATGGGCGCGGATTTCGGACAACCGCTCAAGGCCCGGGACTGGTAAACTTAAATTCTACAGTTTAAAGGAAGATACAAATAAAATGAACACCAAGATACGTCTATCCATTATTCCGGCAGTCTGTTTTGCACTGATGCTGATCTGGCTGCCGGCTGTTGGTGCTGCACAGGAAACACAGGAATCTGCTGCTCTCACTGTTTTCTCCAATGAAAAAAGACCGGAAGCCGGGTTTGATCATACCCTGCATGAAGATGCGCTGGGAGAATCCGGATGCGCCCTTTGCCATCATGTTTTTGATGCAGAACAAAACAAGCTGGTATATGCTGAAGGCGAAGAATCCGCCTGCTATGAATGCCATACGGATAAACCCGATAAAAACACCCCATCAATACGGGACGCCTCCCATGCCAGTTGTACCGGCTGCCACAGAACACTGAAAAAACAGGATAAAAAGGCCGGTCCCACTACCTGTGGCGAATGTCACAAGAAATAATTTTAAGGATAAAATGATATGAGCGCCCAAACCGATACCGAACCCAGACTGAGTTCTAAAGAATATATTGAAAAATTACGAAAAATCTATGATTCTTATTCTTCCACCAAATTTTTTGCCATGCTCAATGCCTGTGTGAACTGTGGTGCCTGTGCCGAGGCCTGCCACTATTATTGTTCAGAGCAGAAACCCGAGCATATCCCGGCCAACCGGATCAAGGT
>JBNKNP010000324.1:0-7840 GCA_050293905.1 Desulfobacteraceae bacterium
CGTCGATGGTACTGCATGGGAGACTGTGTGGGAGAGTAGAACGCCGCCAGATTATTCTTCTAAAGGCCTGTAGAGATCAAACTCTGCAGGCCTTTTCTTTTTTGTCACACCCGTTCCCATCTCGAACACGGAAAGTCCTGATTTGATGTTCTGGTCTTCAGCGTATGATGGTTTTGATAAAAACGTTGACTATTCGCTTTGATCTGATTTTATAGACAAAATAAAACTCAGAGTTTGGATTTGTCTATAATTATGTTGAATCGAAAGATTGAAAATGAATTGGGTCTGACAGCAGGAGAATATCCTGTCGTAACCATTATCGGGCCAAGGCAATCTGGAAAAACAACGCTTGCAAAAAAGTTTTTCCCGAACCACACCTAAGTTCTCTGATCAGCAGGGAATGCTCATTTTTGACGGAGATCTTGAAATGGAAAAAAGAGAGGCCGCTGTCCGAAATTTTCGAAATGTCTGGTAAATTTCCAACATCCGCCCGGAAGGAACCGGTCTTTTGCCTGATAACCAGGTATGTGCCCGGTGCAATGGTAACTATCCGTATTTTTGCGGGTTCCCGCAGAAACAATCTTTCCTTGCAGTTAAAAATAATTTGGGTTATTCTGCAGGCTCAGGGTATTTAAATGACGGCGCTGCTTTAAGCATTCGCCGTTTTTTTAGCGTTTAATAATTGCAGGGGAATAAAAGACCGGAACCATGCAAGACAGGAAACGAAAACAGGCGGTTACGCTGCTCAGGGAGGAAATATCCGCATGCCTGGCCCAGGTTCAGGCGGATTCAGATCCGATACCTTCAACAGATGAGGGCATTCGGGTGGATGAATCTGCGGCAAGGCCGGTTCTGGACTACCTTAATAAAAAGAATGCTATGGAAAATCTTTCTCCGGGCAATTTTTTGAATTTTGGATTGTTCTGCCACCTGGATTTTTACCGGCTGCTTGCGCTTGTTGTGAAAGGTGAGTGGCAGTGGTATGTCTCCCAACGGCTTCAGGCCGGGACCCGTTTGAAAGAGATTGTTCAAGACGGTCTTTCAGCAGTCCGGGAGCTTTCCGGCGGTTTCAGCCTGGTCATGGAAAACAGTGCACTCCAAGGAGATGGCCTTTACCAACTTTTTGAGCAGAACGGGCAGCTTGCCAGCCGGAACGGATATGATGAAAAAGACTTTCAAGACCTGTTGAGCCACATGCTGCTTTCAGATGTCTATCTTTTTTCCGGGCAGAGTTCGGAAATGATAAATTTCATTGCCGGAGAACAGGCCCAGCAGGCATTATTAAAAGATGTGCAGGAAGGGGATGCCCAAGCGTTCTGGAAAAAGAAACGGTTCTGGATTGAACTTGAAAACGATGTTGGAAATATTCTGCTCAAGCTTGAAGAACAGACCCTTAAAAATTTAAGAGTGCACAGGAAATGGATGTCTGTACTGGGCCATATTTATATACCGTTGGTGGAAGCGGAATGCCGGTTTAATTCATTGACCTTCCGCATTCGTTCCAAACAGGAAAATCCACAATTGACGCTGGAAAAGCTGGATGAATTTGAAGAGGAAAACCGTCTGGCAGAAGAAGAATTCATATCGCGGTTAAAGAAAAATGCCGCTGCCATAAGGGATGACCTTCCCGGCCCTGGCGGACTGGTGCCGGATGACGATGAATTAGAGGAATATGAAACCGAGTGCAAGAAAATTTTAAGAAAAATCTGGCGCCTCACCCATCCGGACCGGATCGAGCAGGAAAGCTTTACATTGGAGCAAAAAAAAAAGCTTGGCGCTTATTTTGAGCAGGCCGTGCCTTACCAGGACGCTTCAGGGCTGGAAGATGAAGAAATCGCCTTGAGCATGCGATCCCTGGGCCCGCTGAAAGAGCTGCTGGCCAAGGTGGAGGCGGTCTGGAAAAGCATGGGGCTGGACTGCAATGAGCACTCGGTTATCCAGGGAAAAACACTGAAAGAACAGATGGCCTGGCTGGATTCTCGTATTCTTGCCCTGGAAGAAGAAGCCGGTCAGGTCAGGGCGGAACTCATGGCCCTGGTCAATGATCCTGAAACATTGGAAATGCAGGCATGCCTGTCCTCAAAAGATCAAGTCAAGAGAATAGAAAAAGAGATGGCAGCCAAACTTGCCGCGTTTGAAGAAGAAATACCTGTTCTGGAAGAGACGCTGAACCAGCTTTTTAACGAGCAGGTATAATATAAAGAGTTGTTATGAAAAAAGAGCTTTCAATATTTTCACAGCAGGGAAAAGAGCTTTCAACCCTGCTGGGAGCCCTGGATATTTCAGTCCCCGTTAAAAAACAGATTCATAAAATCGGCGGACATACGGCCGGGATAAGCTCTCTTGCAGTCAGCCCGGACGGAAATCTGCTTTTAACCGGCAGTGCCGATTGTACGGCCATTATCTGGGACCTGAAAAGCGGGGCACCCCTGATAACCCTTTCCGGTCACGAAAGCGAAGTAAAATCCGTGGCCTTCAGCCCGGACGGCAAATATGCCGCCACAGGAGGAGGGGACTATCTGACCATTGTCTGGGATGCGGCAACCGGTGAAAAAATGATGACCCTTAAAGGGCATACTTCCTGGGTTCGTTCCGTGGCATTCAGTCCGGATGGCAGATATCTGGCCACCGGCAGCGGGGATTGCCGGGTTTTTCTCTGGGATGTGACCTGTGCAAAAAAAATACAGACATTTGAAACAGACTCTTATGTCACAACCGTGGCCGTAAGCCCGGACGGCGCTTATCTGGCTGCCGGTGAATGGGACTCCGGTATCTGTGTCTGGGAAAGAGCAGGCGGTCAAAAGGTGATGCGGTTTACCGGGCATGGCAAAGAGGTCAGATCCATTGCATTTTCTCCGGCAGGCAACACCCTGGCCTCGGGCAGCGGCGATAAAAGCGTACTGCTCTGGGACCTGTCCAGCGGAAAACGGATCAGAAAATTTTCTGGCCATTCCTCCCCGGTGTTGGCAGTGGCTTTCAGCCCGGACGGCAGTCAGCTTTTAAGCGGCGGCGTGGATGGTAAAGTCGTTTTGTGGAAAACCGGGTCAGGCGCCAGGGAACAGTCTTATAACTACCATGATACAGATGTCAGGGCAGTGGCATTCACACCGGACGGTGAATTCTTTCTAACCGCGGGCTCGGACGGGGATGCATTTCTTTCGAAGACAGCCGCAGGAAAAAAAATCCGCAGCTTTTCCGGGTACACGGCCGGCGTGGACGCCCTGGTCGTGGATTCTCAAAGGAACCGCCTGGTCACCCTGCGCTCCGGCAAGAACGCAGATGTCTGGGATATTGCTGCCGGCAAAAGGGAGCTGCCGTTTACTTCCAAAGCCGGAGGAATAACAGCCGTTGCCGTAAGTCCGGACGGAAAGCGAGTCGCCATTGGCGGAGCCGATAAACAGATAACCGTGCAGGACATGGATACAAGACAGATCCTGGCATCCTTTTCCGGGCACACCCTGCGGCCGACCACCCTGGCCTTCAGCCCGGACGGGAATCTTCTGGCCAGCGGCGGACTGGACGGTGCGGTTTTCATTCATTCTTTAACAGACGGCCAAAGAATCGGTCCCCTGGCAGGCCACCGGTTCTGGATCCGAACGGCAGCGTTCAGCCCGAACGGAAAGTGGCTGGCGACAGGCAGTTGTGAAAAGGCCGTGTTTGTCTGGGATACACAAAGCGGCCGCCGGCTGTTTACGTTCCGCTCCCATCGCAATCCGGTAACATCGGTTGTTTTCAGCCCAAATGGAAAATGGCTGGCAGCCGGCGGCACCGATGCCCGCCTGCTGGTCTGGGACCTGTCAACCGGCGGCAGGATGATGGATATGCAGGAGCACCGGGCTGATATTTTATCTGTGGCTGTCAGTACAGACGGACAATATCTGCTAACAGCCGGTGCCGATGCAACAGCCATCCTCTGGGATATGAAAACCGGCGCGGCGGTCATGAGATACCAGGGCGGCAGCAAAAAGCTTACGTCTGCATCATTTTTCAGGGAAGACCGGATTGTAGTGGCAGCAAGTTCAGACGGCCTGGTTCGGTTCTGGGACAGGGAAAGCGGTGAACTGCTTGCAGCGCTTCACAATCTAAATGAAGGCACGCTCTGGACAGCCCCGCCCGACCAGACAGCGGTATCCGGATGGTTCTGGACAGACCGTCCCTCGATCATCCATCTGCTTAAATGCAATGAGGATGGCACTGACCCGGAAGTTCTTGATGCAGGCGCACCGGAACGGGCTATTCACCTGGAGCTTTATAACCGCCGGGAAATGGTGATCGGCCGCATCACAGACCCTGAAAAATATCAGCGGGAAGTTGACAGGATTGCCGGCAGTGCCCGGGCAAACTGGCTGGAGGCTTACGGCAGCAGGCTCAAGATCAGGCAGTTGGGGTATAAAAAGAGCAAAGAATAATTTTATACTGCTGTGACAGATAAAACTTTCTTTTCTATAGCGTTTCTCTGTGATATGGGTATGAAACGGTTTGTTATTGTGCCGATTTAATCATAGGGAAACGGTGCGAATGGAAAGTCGGGTTAAAGTTCATTATCATTCTGAAAATTTGCTGGCGACAATATACAAGGCTCTGGAAGCAGCCAAAAAGGATCCAAGCCGTCTGAAGCCCGAAGATCTAAAACCTGTTGATCAGCTTCATACCGGCGGTATCCGTGCAACACTCGGTCTTCTTGAAAAAGCAGACTTGATGCCCGGTTCCGAAGTTCTGGATGCAGGATGCGGCATTGGCGGATCATCCCGGCTGATGGCAAAAAGCTTTGGTCATATGGTCACCGGTCTTGATTTGTCGGATCAGTTTATCAGTACGGCCCGGTCCCTTACAGAAAAGGTTCATTTATCAGATCAGGTTTATTTTCAGCAGGGAAGCATCTTAAACATACCCTTTGAAAACGCATCGTTTGACGCGATCCTCTGCCAGCATGTATTAATGAATATTTTTGACAAAAAAACCGCATTCAAAGAATTCGGGCGGGTGCTTAGAAAAACCGGAAAACTGATCTGTCATGAAGTGGTAAAAGGAGAGAACGATCCTGTTATGTATCCTGTGCCCTGGGCGGATCAGGACAACATTTCATTCCTCGACAACTGGGATGTCATGGAACTGATGATAGAAAAGGCCGGGTTTAAGAAGCGCTGCAGCTCTGATACTACCCAGCAGGCAGCACTCTGGTGGGAAAAGGCAAAAAAGGCTTGTATTCTGGAAGATGACAGTCAAACCGTACTGGGACCGCAACTGGTGTTTGGTGAAAATGCTGCCCAATTCAATAAAACCATGAACTATAATTTAAAATGGAAACGCATTCATGTGATTGAAGCTGTTTTCGAAAGGTGCTGATCAACGATGAAAAAAATCGCAATCGTTTTAATTCTGCTTCTTATCACCGCTGGAATTTGTATGCCGTATTTCAGTGGACTGATTACTCAGAAAGTTCTGGTCAGGGCAGTTGAAAACGCCAACCAGCTCTACGCGGATTCCGGCTCTGACATGCGCTTGGAAATTACAGCATATGACCGGAAATTTTCAACATCTACCCTTGAATGGAAAATTAATTTAGGCGCTCTTTCATCGGTTTACGGCATTAATGAACTTATCTTTAATGAAGAGGCTGTTCATGGTTATACCGGCGTGGTTTCACAAACCCGGCTGGACAAAACACCCGGATTTTCCGATTTGATCAACCAGCAGCTGGACGGAAAAAATCCATTGCATATTCAAACCCAATACCCCCTGATCGGAGACATCACATCCACGGCCAACCTGGATGCATTTTTCATAACAAAGGGCAAGAAGCAAATTGAAATAAAGCCTGCGCAATTTTCTTTTATAATGGACAAAGCCTTGAAGCGCTTTTCGTCCGGCGCAGCCTGGGAGGGGTGCAAAATAGGGGAAGAACTTGTTGTGGGACCGGTCAATCTTGTTTCAAATATGGAGCACATGACCCAGTATATCTGGGATGGTAAAACCGTGGTTGATATTCAGCAACTGCTGATCAAAGACGGGCAGCACCCGGTTGAAATGCAGAACCTGAAATTGGAAAGCACCATGGCATATGCCCCGGAAAAGAACCGGGTATCCGCGGAAATGGGATTAGGTGCCGGTCTGGTTTTAGAAGATGGAAAGCAGCAGCTCAAAGATGCTTTTGTCCGGGTCGGAATTCATCAGATGGCAGCAACCGGTTATGAAAATGTGTTCAAGCTGTACACGACCATGGCTCATGACCTGGCACAGGATATGGCCGGCAAGGCGTTGGATCAGGAAGAAATGCAGGACCGGTTCAAACAGGCCATGGCAGAATCCGGGATGAAGATCGTGACAGAGGCGGAAAAACTGTTGAAAAAAGATCTGGAAATAAAAATTTCAGATTTAAAAGCCCTGCTGCCCCAGGGAGAGGTCAAGGGAAACCTGAGCCTGAGCCTGAAAAAAGACATGACCCTGGCAGGATTTGTACCGGTCATGATGCAGCCGGCAGTTGCTCTGGACATTTTTTCTCTTCAATCCGATTTCAGCTTTCCCGCAGAAATGGCAGAAGATAATCCATATTTGCTCAATCCGGTCTATCCGGGCATGCAGACCGGAATGTTTGTCAGAACCGGGGACACCCTGACTCATGAGGCCCGGACACAGGACGGCAAATTGTTTATCAACCAGAAAGAGGTGATATTAAATTAAAATGAACTATATGTATTTTAATTCCCCGGCAGGGAAGCTGCTGCTAACCGGTGATAAACATCTTGAAACCATCCGGTTTCCAAAATCAAAAAAACCGATCCCCCCTTTGGAGGACTGGAAAGAAGACCCAGGCTTTTTTAATGCAGTCACCAAACAGCTGACAGCCTATTTCAACGGAGAACTTAAGAGATTTGATATTAAAATGGATCTGAAAGGGACCGAGTTTCAAAAAAAGGTCTGGCAAGCGCTTGCAAAAATTCCCTACGGAGAAACAATTTCCTATGGTGAACTGGCAGAAAAAATCGGCAATCCCAGAGCATCGCGGGCCGTGGGCATGGCAACCGGGAAAAATCCTGTTCCCATCATCATCCCCTGCCACCGGGTGATCGGAAAAGACGGCAGTCTTACCGGGTTCGGAGGCGGCCTTGATGTAAAACAACGGCTGCTGGATATCGAACAGACAAAATAAGATCCTGAACAGAATTAAGAGCCATCCTGATGGTCAGGATAGACCTCTCCTTTTGTTGCATCATCGGAAGATATGTGTATGCTCAGACTTTCCTCAAGGGCTTTTACCCTGTGGATGTGGTTATCAAATTGTCCCTCACGGCCAATACCGGAAAAGAACCCATAGTCCGATAAAATCTCTGAGGATGTCATTTCCAGCCGGCCTTTATTTTTTTTAAAGTTCTCAACCTTTAATCTGCCCCTGGTTCCAATAATAAGTGCATACTGCGGATGGCCGTGAAGGGTTGAAACCGCACCGGAACTCCATCTGGCAGCCATGGCTTCATAGCCGTTCGGGGCTTTGTAAAGAACGGTCCGCGAATATGCCCTGTCCAGCAGGGGAAAATCATCCATGGGCAAGGGGTTTTTCCTTAAAAAGGTGATGATTTCTTCCTTTATGCGATCAGGATCAGGATGGGCAAACAGGTTTTCCAGCAGGATTTTGAACTCTTTTTGTGGACTTTTATCTTTCATTGATAATCTCCTTTCGCTTACCCGTTAGTCTCAGAAAGAGACAAAACCTTACACCATTCATCCTGGGTTCGTCCAGAGATTATCTTTTTCTAAAACTTATACCCTGCCTTGATAAAACCTGAGTGGGAGTTATAATCATTTTTGAATTCGTAATCATAATTAGCAGTGAATTCCCAGT
>JBNKNP010000325.1:0-3805 GCA_050293905.1 Desulfobacteraceae bacterium
TTATGATGTCCCTGATCATCCGGCCGGACCTGCCCCCGGAAAATGCACCGAGAATCACCCTTCTGGCGGCAGTGGCTGCTGCCAGGGCAGTGATAACCCTGACCGGCATTCCGGTCCGGATCAAATGGCCCAATGATCTCCTGGTGGACAATAAAAAGCTGGCCGGTATTTCAACCGGGCTTTCCACGGATATGGACCGGGTCAATTACGTTATTTTAGGCATCGGCCTGAACGTCAGCACCACCCAGGCTGAATTCCCGGATGAACTCAAACCCATTGCCACGTCAGTTTATATAGAGAGCCGGAAACTAAAAAAACAAAAACTGGAAAACAAAAAGAAAATAACAAGGATTGCCCTTATAAAAAAATTTCTGACTCAGTTTGAAAAATATTACGACCGGATGGCTGAAAGCGGGTTTGACTCCATTTTAGGCGAATGGAAGGATCTTGCCCGCATTATCGGGGAAAACATCAGTGTTGATCTGCACGACCAGACCCTGACCGGCAGGGTCCTGGACGTTGACATGGACGGCGTACTGATTCTTGAGACCCGTGACAAAACGGTTCACAGAATCCTTTCCGGTGACGTCGCCTTAATCGACAACTGACCGGCAATTGATCCATTACACCTGTAACCCCTGCAATCTGCCATGGAGACAACATGCCCTTTAAAAACAATGCCGATCTGATTCAATTTGATAAAGACCATCTCTGGCACCCGTATACCTCAATGATCAACCCGCTGCCCACATACCAGGTAACCGGCGCACAGGGGGTCCGCCTTAAACTTGCCGATGGAAAAGAACTCATCGACGGAATGTCGTCCTGGTGGGCAGCCATCCACGGTTATAATCATCCGGTACTCAACACGGCAGCCAAACAACAGATTAAAACATTTTCCCATGTCATGTTCGGCGGTCTCACCCACGCCCCGGCCGCAGAACTTGGAAAATTACTGGTAGAAATCACACCAGCCCCACTGACTAAAGTTTTTTTCTGTGACTCCGGATCGGTCTGTGTTGAAGTGGCCATAAAAATGGCATACCAGTACTGGTATGCCAAAGGGGCCGAACAAAAAACAAAGCTGCTCACCATCCGGTCCGGGTATCACGGGGACACCACCGGTGCCATGGCTGTCTGCGACCCGGTCACGGGCATGCACCACATGTTTTCCAATATGTTAAACAAACATTATTTTGCTGAGGCCCCGAAAATCGGTTTTGGAGAAAACTGGGATGAATCCGATATTCAAAGTCTTAAAGCCCTTTTAGAAAAGCATCATAAACAAATTGCCGCTGTCATTTTAGAACCCGTTGTCCAGGGTGCCGGCGGCATGCGGTTTTATTCGGCTGATTATTTAAGATGCGTCAGATCCCTGTGTGACCAATATGAGGTTCTTTTGATCTGTGATGAGATCGCAACGGGCTTCGGCCGTACCGGGGCCTTATTTGCCTCGGATCATGCCTGCATCAGTCCGGATATCATCTGTCTTGGAAAAGCCCTGACCGGGGGCTACATGACCCTTGGGGCCGCCATAACCACCCAAAAAGTCAGCGACACCATCTCAAACCATGGCAAGGATGCTTTTATGCACGGCCCCACCTTCATGGGCAATCCCCTGGCCTGTGCCGTTGCCCTTGCCAGCACCCGTCTGCTGCTTGATTCCCCCTGGAAAGAACGGATAAAAGCCATTGAAGACCAATTAAAACAAGACCTTGCCCCCTGTCGAGCCATGGACCATGTGGCTGATGTCAGGGTGCTGGGCGCCATCGGTGTGGTGGAGCGGAAAACAGCCGTAAATCTGGCTGAAATCCAAAAAAAATTCATTAAAAAAGGCGTCTGGATACGGCCCTTTGGCAAACTGGTGTATCTCATGCCGCCGTTTATTATCAAGCCGGACGAGTTGTCAAAGCTGACACAGGCGGTTGTACAAGTGGTTTAAATGAAACAAAAAATTTTAAACTTTTTCTTTCCCGAACTGACCAGGCCGTATCTGGTAAGAATATTGGTCACAGCACTTATTGCTGTCTGTGTTTTTAAATTCATTCTCATCCCCATCCGCATTACAGGCAGCAGTATGGAACCGGCTTATAAAAACGGTGGTTTTAATTTTTGTTTCAAGCTGCGTTATCTGTTTAAAAATCCTGAACGGTTTGATGTGGTGGGTATCCGTATGACAGGGGAAAAGGTTATCCTGTTGAAACGTGTGGTAGCCGCACAGGGAGAGGTGGTTGAAATTAAACACGGTGTCCTTTATATTAACGGTACAAAAACAGATGAACCCCATTTAAAATATCCGTCGGACTGGAATCTTACACCAAGAAAGGTGAAACCCAATCACGTATACGTTATCGGAGACAACAGGAGCGTTCCCATGAGCGTTCATTCATTCGGGCAAACCCCAATGACCCGCATTGCAGGAGGCCCGTTATGGTAAAGAAAAATATAGCTATTCTCGCTGCCGGAGCTGCGATTGTTGCCATGGGGTATTATTTTCTGTTCTATGAAAGTGAAGCAGACAAGGTGAAGAGGGTCTTTTTTAAAATTTCCGACGCTATTGAAAAAAAGGCCGGAGAAAACCCCATCATTGGAGCGGGAAAAACAAAGCAGATCCGGGATCTTCTGTTTGACACCTGCATTGTGGATGTCCCTTCCAGATCCGTCTCCCGGACGATGTCATCCCAAGAAATCTCAAGTTTTATCTTTGCCAGGAGAAACGAATTTGACACCCTGGCTCTTGAGCTTTATGACATAAAAGTTGATTTTCAGGAAGAAACAACAGCACTTGCAGACTTCACTGCCGTGCTGAAAGGCGCGCTGAAAACTCAAGATCCGGTTCAAGAAGCCCATGAGCTGACGTGCACACTGAAAAAACAGAAGATCAATGGCGCATTCAGCGGTTTGAGATGGTCGAGGTCCTCGAAGAATAAGCTGATAAGCTGGCATTCGGATTCACAGCATACATTCTTAAAACCAAGTCCAGCAGGATATTGGGCCGATCTCCTCCGGCAACGATCATGCGGTATGGGTGTTTACTTCAAGAAAAATTTTTGCTCAACGGTTTATGGGTAAAGGCCCTGGCATTTTCACCGGCATAATCTTTTACCTGGTGGCCGTTTCCCATCATCCGCCACTGGTAGATCATCAGGCCCTCAAGGCCCACAGGGCCCCTGGCATGAATTTTATTAGTACTGATTCCCACTTCGGCCCCCAGGCCGAACCTGAACCCGTCTGAAAACCGTGAGCTGCAGTTCCAGAAGGCATCAGCCGTATCGGCATGATCCATGAAATACATGGCCCGCTCTTTATTCTGTGTCACGATGACATCCGTATGGCCGGACCCGTATTGATTAATATGGTCCAGCCCCTTTTCAAGGCTGTCCACCACTTTTACGGACACAATCAGGTCCAGGTATTCCGTTGTCCAGTCTTCTTCAGCAGCTGCATCGACATCAATAATTTCACAGGTTTTCGGGCATCCCAGTATCTGAACACCTTTGGCTTCAAGCGCCTTTTGCAGTTCAGGCAGCAGGGCCGGTGCCGTGTCCTGGTGCACCAGGATGGTCTCGGCAGCGTTGCACACCGCCACATACTGTGTTTTGCTGTCAACGGCAATATCCACAGCCATCTTTTGATCAGCCAGTTTATCTATATAGACGTGGCAGATCCCGTCGGCATGACCCAGAACAGGAATGTGGGTATTGTCCATGATATATTTGACAAAGGCGTTGGAGCCCCTTGGAATAATCAGATCCACGGCTTGATCCAGCTTGAGCATTTCACTGACATCATCCCGGGTTTCCAG
>JBNKNP010000326.1:0-5432 GCA_050293905.1 Desulfobacteraceae bacterium
GTTTTTCTGCTTCTTGGCTTTTCTACATGGTTTGTTCACAAAATTATCAATAGCAAAATACCAATTGAAAACAATTGATCTGAATTTGTAATTAAGAGAAAATATGTCAAATAGTTATGAGCTATTATGTTTGATTTAAAACTGCTCAGGCCTGGTGGTGGAAACTGCCAGGCCTAACTTTATACGAACGCAGGGTAAGCAGACCGGAACGGGTTGTCGGCTGTAATCAGGGTTGATACAGGATCTGTCCTGTATCAGCCGTGCTGTACCCGCCAAGATCCTTCACCCTGCTCAAAAATTCACCTGAATGGATGGTATCTAAGAGGACCTGAACTTTTTGAGTCTGGTAAAACCGGTCCGGGATAACCAGATCATAACTTTCGGTAACAACAGGAATAAAATCCAGATCAAGGGCCCTGGCTGCGGCCATAATTCCAAGTCCGGCATCTGCCCGTCCGGAAAGGACATCCACGGCCACGGACATATGAGTATATTCATCGTTTTCATAGCCTTTAATGGTTTCCGGTGAAATGCCCAGTTGGGACAACTGGTAATCAAACAGCACCCGTGTGCCGGATCCTGCCTGGCGGTTGATAAACTGCAGCTGCTTTTCCTGCAGATCTTTGATGGATTGAACATTTTCAGGATTGTTTTTCGGCAGAATCAATCCCTGCTCCCGCATCACCAGGTGAATCACCCACACTTTTTCATCCGGAAGATATTTTTTAATATATGAAATATTATAACTGCCGTCTTCCGGGTCAAGCAGGTGGGATCCTGCCATGTGACAGGCCCCTTTTTTAACGGCCATTAGCCCGCCCATGGATCCCACATGGCTGGATGAAATACTGACACCCGTGTCCTGGTGCCTGATCTGATCAGCCAGCAGATCCAGGGTATTATCATGGGAGCCGGTAATGACCACGGTATTTTCAATGGCAGACAGCGGCCGAAGGAGCTGAGCCTTGATCTGCTCTTTTTCCGATATGCCCTCAACATTTGCCGGGATTCTTATGATACCGTCCGCTTCAGTGATTGTCGTGATGCTGCCGGACCCGCGGGGAAGCTGGGATGAAATCAACCGGCCGTCAACAGAACCTATTTTTACCCGGACAAACTCTTCCTGGCCCAGTTTGGAGGTCATTTTTCTTGCCGGTGACACCATGGCTGTGACCGGTTCTTTTTGATCGCACCGCTGCATATGCAAAAGCAGCGGACCTGCAAATTGTTCAAACGCCACAATGGCGGAAACCGGATACCCGGGAATACCAAAGACCGGCGTATGATTTACCTCTCCAAAAAGGACCGGTTTTCCCGGCATCATTGTCACCCCGTGGACATAGACCTCTCCGAGAGACTGAATGACCGGCTTGGCAAAATCTTCTGACCCGGCGGAGGATCCGCCGATAATGCAGACCATGTCATAGGTCTTTTCAGTTGCTGTTTTCACGGCATTCTGTATATTGGTCAGATTATCCTTGAGCATGGGATGGCAGTCCCATTTTGCACCATGATCCTCGCACAGGCCGCCAAGAACCGAAGAATTGGATTCCACCACCCTGCCGGGCTCAAATTTTCCGGCCTTTACCTCGCCCCACTGGACCAGTTCCGATCCCGTGGGAATAATCAAAACCCTGGGTTGTTGATACACTTTGACCTGAAAAACACCACCGGAAAGCAATGCCCCCAGACTGTAGGCATTAATTTTATGCCCCCGGGCAAAGAGCAGCTTGGTGGCCACGATATCTTCTCCCATTTTCCGGACATGCTGCCAGGGCACAACCGGAGCTTCTATCTCAACACAGGTGTCGTCAATAATATTTAAATGCTCGATCATGATCACGGCATTGGTCCCGGCGGGCATGAGATGGCCGGTATTTACCCAGAAAGCATTTTGATTCGGCTTAAGTTCCTTTGGCGCATCTTCACAGGCCCCGAAGGTATCTGCCGCATTCACGGCAATCCCGTCCATGGCGGATGCATGGAAATTGGGAGATGATACACCGGCAATGGCCGGTTCCGCCAATACCCTGCCCTTGGCGTGAATCACATCAATCGTTTGTGTTTCAGTGGTACAGCGGGAAAATTTTTCAAAGAGGATTTGCCGGGCCTCTTCAATGGTTTTCAAGTCAAGATATACATTTCGTTTGGTTTTCATGGTCTGCCTTTTTTATAAAAGGATAATATCAACAAGGCTGTCTTTTTCCACACCTTCCACATGATCCCCGATCTCAAGGAGACCATCTGCATGGATCATGGTCCGGATCAGGCCTGATTTTCCCAGGACAGGTCTGGCCAGCGTTTGGCCGTTGTCTTTTGAAAGCTTTACCCGGACAAAATCTCTTCTGCCCTGGGTAGAGGCAACGTTACGGACCAGCCGTGCCGGGATTCTAATCAGCCTGTCCGGCCCCTCGGTGTTTTTAAGCCCTTTGAGCGTTTCAAGGAACGGGATCACCGCAACCTTAACCACCACCATTGCTGAGGTGACCTGGCCGGGCAGTCCCCATACAGGCTTATTGCCGGATTTTGCAAGAATTGTGGGTTTGCCGGGGCTCACGGATATACCGTGAACCCGGATTTGAGTATCCGGAAGTGAGGACAACACTTCAATGGTAAAATCTTTTGTTCCCACTGAGCTGCCGCCGGAAAGCAGGAGCATGTCTGTTTCTTCCAGGGCTTTTTCAACACAGGATTTCAATGCAGCCGGATCATCTTTCACAATACCGTAACAGACAGGAACTGCTCCGGCCTCCCGGACAAACCCTGAAATGGCATAGGAATTGATGTCTCGTATCTTGCCGGGGACCGGTTCCTGGTCAATGGGAATAATTTCATCACCAGTGGAAATGATACCGACTCTGGGTCTCTGGTACACCTTGATCCGGTCATAGCCCAGACCTGCGATAAGCCCCTGTTCCTGGGGCCTGATAAACGTGCCTGCCGACAGGACCTGTTCCTGTTTTGAAAAATCCTCGGATGCATCAATGACATTCTGGAGCGGAGCAACCCCTTTATAGATTTCCACAGAGTGTTCATCCACTGTTTCCGTATGTTCCACCATGACCACGGCATCCGCTCCATCCGGCAGCATTCCGCCGGTGGAAATTTTAGCTGCCTGTCCAGGACCGACCTTGAAATCAGGGATGTCTCCCATGAGGATGGCGCCGCAAATTTCCAGCCAGCCGGGATTGGATTCCGAGGCTCCGAATGTCGAGGATGCCGCAACTGCATAACCGTCCATGGTGGAGCGCCTGAACCCGGGCATGTCTGCCGGCGCCAGAATATCTTCGGCCAGTACCCGCGAATAGGCTTCATGAATCGATATGGTCTTGGAGGATACCGGTGAAAATTCACGGGTCAGTGACAAGACCTCTTCAAGACTGACAACTTTAAAAAAATTCTTCATGCTAATGCCGTTTTTAACCGATCCATGGCCAGAGAAACATTCTCAAGGCTGTTAAATGCACTGATGCGGATATAGTTGGTACCGCATTTACCGAACCCGCCGCCCGGTGTACAGACCACACCGGCTCTGTTGAGCAGCATGTCAAAAAAATCCCAGGAATCCCTGTCACCGCCGTCGATCCAGATATAAGGCGAATTTTTTCCACCCACATAGTCAAACCCCAGAGACCGGACTGTTTGGCAGATCAGATCGGCATTTTTCAGATAATAATCGACCTGTGCCTTGACCTGGACTTTGCC
Organism: Desulfobacteraceae bacterium; assembly: GCA_050293905.1. Taxonomy (GTDB): domain Bacteria; phylum Desulfobacterota; class Desulfobacteria; order Desulfobacterales; family Desulfobacteraceae; genus Desulfobacula. Next base: position 3,706 of record JBNKNP010000326.1, read on the forward strand.
TTCGGCTGAATAGACTGCTTCAGCCGCTTTTTGAACCGGATAGGACACCCCGTTGAATTTTGTTGTATGCCGCCGGGTCCACATGGCATGAAGAGAGACTTTTTCTCCTGATGAATTATAAATCATACATTCTTTCGGGACCACGGTGAATCCGCACCGGGTGCCGGTAAAACCTGCGGTTTTTGAAAAACTTCGAAATTCTACTGCCACGGCTTTTGCGCCGTCAATTTCATAGATGCTTTTCGGCAGCGATTCATCCCGGATAAACGATTCATAGGCCGCATCAAACAGGATCAGCGCCTTATTTTCTGCTGCATAATCCACCCAGGCTTTCAGCTCTTCCCGGGTAGCTGTGGCACCCGTGGGATTGTTGGGAAAACACAGATAAATCAGATCCACATTTTCTTTGGGAAGCTTGGGAAGAAAGCCGTTCTCCTTCAAGCAATCCATATAGACCACACCCTTGTAGCGGCCGTCTTCAAAACCGCCGGTTCTTCCGGCCATAACGTTCGTATCCAGGTAAACCGGATAAACCGGATCAGGAATCGCTATGGTAATATCTTTGGCAAACAGTTCCTGAAAATTACCCGTATCGCATTTGGCTCCGTCGCTGACAAAAACCTCGTCAGCTGCAATGTCTGCGCCACGGCTTTGAAAATCGTTTTCAGCAATGGCCTTTCGCAGAAAATCATACCCCTGCTCCGGACCATACCCTCTGAACGACGCATCACTGGCCATCTCATCCACGCCTGCATGGAATCCTTGTATGACTGCAGGCGCCAGCGCCATGGTCACATCACCGATGCCCAGCCGGATGATATGGGCCTGGGGATTACTCTTTTGATATTCATCCACTCTTTTCGCAATATCCGAAAAAAGATAAGATGCTTTTAATTTATTGTAATTTTCATTTGCTCTGATCATAAACCGTCCTTCATTATTACCCTGATAAAAAATTCACGACCAGCTATATTAAACAATCACACAAAATATGTCAATTCCGGGACGGCCCGGATCTTCTTTTACACCCGGGTGCCGAACCGGACGTTTTTCAAACTCACCCACGGCCTCCGGACACATTCAAAGGGAATCGCTGCCTGTAATACTTTTTAAAATTTGTTTGGATTACGAGCCATTGTTTCTGATTTTCCTGTATATAGACAATTGGGGGGTGCTGTCGTCAATAATATCACCATTTTTATCAAAAACAGGGGTGATTTGATTTTGTGTGATCTCTCCATAGGCCTCATATCTTGGTGAAATTGATGAATCTGTAAACCGATACTGGGTAAAGCAAATAACTATCAAGCCACCTGTCTTTAAATTCTTATCAAGTTCGACAAGCTGATTATCAAATTTATCAAACGGATATATTTTCTTGATGTTTCTTATCCCTTGATCGTGGATTCGATGTGGTTGCTTTTGCAGTACTGCCATGCAGAAAATCGCATTATACGGACTATGTTTTGAAATATTATGATTTGTGGAATAAATAATCCTTTGCTTATCATCCAGTCCAATTTCTCTGGCTTTTTTTAAACAATCCTCATTAATATCTGCGCCGGTTATATCACTATCGGGAAAATATAATCTTAACGATACCACCTCTTCTCCCGTGGAACAGCCATAAGAAAGCAGTTTCAGATTACTTTGATTGATAAAATATTTTTTGCAGGAAAAAAAGATGTCAGGGTAGCGATTGAAAAATGTGACTGTGGTTGTCTGAT
>JBNKNP010000327.1:0-11037 GCA_050293905.1 Desulfobacteraceae bacterium
AGTGATGATTGGTGCAATTCTGATGTTTGCCTATCTGGATATGAAAGAACGGGTGGTTGATGTCGATCAGACCAAGCAGAGCCAGGTGGACCAGATATCCCGGGACGTGGAAGAAAAATTAAACGCCCTGGATGTTAAAATCGCCAAAAACCGGTTCGATCTTGAAACCGTTCTTCCGGAATTAAAAGAAAAGACCACTGCCCTGGAAGGCCGGCTGACCAAGATCAATCAGGAGGTCGTCAGCAACACCAAACAGAATAAAACCATCAGATCATCCATTGAACAAATGGATAAAGAAAGGCTTTCCAACATCCAGTCCATTCAAAATGAATTTAAAAAAACCTCTCTTAAAATCAAAGATGACATCACTCTTTTTAAAGAAGAATTTGATGCCAGGCTGCTTGAGCTATCAGATTATGAACAGCAGATCGGCCAGCTGAGAAAAGATCTTTCGCTTCTGGATAAAAAATACAATCGGCTGGAACAGGAGTTGCTCACTAAAAATGAATTCCAGATGAAAAATACACAATTCCGAACCGAGCTGGACCGTATAAAAGCTGCAAATGAAAAACAGGCGGGCCGGCTTCAAGATGAACTGGATCAAATCAAACAACTCCTGCCTGCGATTCAGACAACCAAGCCCTCCTCTACTTCAGTACAGCTCCCGTCAGATGAAAATTCCAAACCCGAGCCCCAGATAAATATTGATTCACTCCCTTCCGGTGGAATTTCTGAAAAACCGCTGACTGAATAAAGGCGATGAAGTCCGCAGGATTGCCGGCTGACGGAAAATGGGTTGAAAGGTTGCCGTAATTAGGGTATGTTTAACCATTCATTGGGGATAAAAACTTAAAAGGAAATGAAATGTCTAAACAATACCCAGAATGCCCGTTATATAACCACGCAACCTGTAAAGAACTCCACAATCCAAAACTATGCGCGATAATAAGAGAAGATAAAACCTGCCTGAAAAAACAACAAAAAACAAAAAAAGACGTCCCCGATAAAACAACTTCTTAACTTCATTCAACAACCAGCCTGTCACCCGGATGAATTATTCTCTTCATGGACAGGTTATTCAGTTTCAGCAAAGATGAAACAGACATTTGATACTTGTTTGCAATTCCGATAAGGCTCTCTCCGCTTTTCACCACATGAATTCTTTTACGATACGTTTTTTTCCAGTCTTTATACTGTGCATTATAATGGTCTCTGAACCGTCCGGCGTGCCCTTTGGGTATTAAGAGTGCGATATTTCCCTTTTTCAGATAGTATCCGCGCAGCTCAGGATTATAATCCTTTATGGTTTTGAAGGGAACACCTGCGGCCCGGGCTATCAGGACAATGGGTATTTCAAAATCAGATTTGAATGTGATCCGGTCATAGGTCAACTCAGGATAAAGATCTTCCGGCTGCAGATCAAATCCGTAAGCGGCCTGGTTTTCAATAATGAGTTTTGCAGCAATGAGCTTAAAAATATACCGCTGGGTTTCCAGCGGCAGATAGAGGGTGAAAAAATCCGTGTTCTCCTGGGCCTTGATTTCATTTTTCAAGGCATATGCCCCCATATTAAATGCAGAGACTGCCAGAAGGAAAGAATCAAACTTTGCGTTTAAATCTTTTAAATATCTGGAGGCCGCCCGGGTGGATGTAAAGATATTTCGCCGCTCATCCACATGAGAATTAATTCTAAGACCATACTGCCTGCCCGTAGACCTTAAAAACTGCCAATACCCGACAGCCCCTCTCAAAGAGCCTGCATGGGGCCTGAGAGCACTCTCAATCAATGGGACATATTTTAAATCCATTGGCAAATCATTTTCTTTAAGTATTTTTTCCACTACAGGGAAATACCGGGCAGACCGCTTGATCCAGAGAATGACCTGGGGACGGTCCCACAGCGCAAGCAGCAATTCTTTTTCAAGCCGTTCTTTCACCTGCCGGTCATCTATGGGCACACGGATGCCGCAGAAGCTCACAGGATCTTCAAATCGGATGCTCTGGACCAGTTTGGGAACTGATATTGATGTTGCCGGTTCATTTAATGCGTTTGCAAAACCATTAAGGCCCGGCAGGACGAGCATGCTGAATACTATCAGATACAGAATTGAACAGCTGTATTGTTTTATCATGGAATGTGTCCGAAATTAAAATTCTCGATATGCAGATCATCTCAAAAAGCGTCTGTAAAGTCAATGTATCGATTGTCTTTGTAAAAAGAAACGAACTATGTCATAATTACGCCCAATTAAAATCGCAATGTTTGGAATCGAACAGATTGGAAATATAGGTTGCTCGACTTTTTAAAAGATCTTATTATCAGTGCCGGCACTATCTGCAAAAAAGAACAACATCATTTAAAACCTTCGGATGTCTCGTTTAAAAACAACAAAGACCTGGTTACCCTTGTGGATAAAAAGGTTGAAAACCATATTATCCGGACCATCCGTGAAAAATATCCATCCCATGATATTTTCGGAGAAGAAACCGGAAAAACAGGATCCGGATCAGATTTCTTATGGATTATTGATCCCATAGACGGCACGACTTCTTTTTATCATCAGCAGCCCTTTTATGCCGTAAGTATTGCCCTTGAAAAAAAGAAAGAAACCATTCTCGGGGCAGTTTACCTTCCCTGGTTTAATGAATTGTTTTACGCCCAAAAAGGCCGGGGCGCGTTTTTAAATAACACCCAGATCTTTGTTTCCCAAACAGACACCCTTATCAACTCGGTCATGGCCACCGGATTTGCCTGTTTGAGAGCCGGGCTTGATCACAATAACCTGACCTATTTCAACAAAATTGTTCCCCGGCTCCGGGATGTCCGGCGCTACGGATCTGCTGCCACAGATCTGTGTTATGTTGCCTGCGGCAGATGTGACGGATTCTGGGAAATGAATCTTAATATTTACGATATCGCTGCCGGCTGCCTGATTGTTAAAGAAGCCGGGGGAATTGTCTGTGATTTTACCGGAGGGGAAAATTATCCCGAACAGGGTATTATCGCGACAAATCCCAAACTTGAAAACCAGTTGCGCCGCCTATTTACACCTCTGGCATCTTAAAGGCTACATCATGACAATTCAATGGTTTCCCGGTCATATGCTTGAAACAAAAAAACTGCTGTCAGAAGCGATTTCAAAAGTGGATGCCATCCTGGAAATACTGGATGCCCGGCTCCCCATGGCCAGTTCAAATCCCGTGCTCAATAAATTAAGCCAGGACAAACTGCGGTTAAAGGTACTGAATAAATCTGATCTGGCCGATCCGGAGCAGACCCGGGCCTGGTTATCCTATTTTGAATCCGATTGCAGCCATCCGGCCATTGCGATTAATGCCACACAAAAAGCATTAGCCTGGAGAGCACTGGATTTTTGTGTAAATAAAATCAAGCGGAATCGTGCCAGAAAAATTAAGATCATGGTAGTTGGCATTCCCAATACAGGCAAATCCACCCTGTTAAATACGCTTGCCGGGAAAAAAATAGCCAAGACCGGGAACATACCGGCAATTACCCGGCACCAGCAGCGGACCAGTCTGAAAAACAACATAGACATTTATGACACCCCGGGCATTTTGTGGCCGGTGATTGAACCTGCGCGAAAAGCTTTTATTCTTGCTGCCAGCGGTGCCATATCAGATACGGCCATTGATTATGCAGACATTGGCTTTTTTGCCGCCGGTCTTCTTCTCAACCGCTACCCTGAACAATTATTACAACGGTTTTCTTTTTTAGACCACCTGCCCGAAGATGAATTGACCTTAATTGAAAAGATTGGTACTGCAAGGGGTTGCTTGAAAAAAGGCGGCATGGTAAACCTTCAGAAAGCATCCGAAGCATTGATTCGGGAACTTCGCGCAGGTAAAATTGGAAAAATCACCTTTGAGAGACCTGAGGACATAGAATATGACGAACAAACCCATTAAATTTTCACGGTTCATCCCATCTTTTTCTGTTGTACCGGCACTTGTTTTTATTTGCCTTTTCCTGACGGCCCCTGTCTTTTCAAATGAGTACAAGCCGCTTGTCCCAAAACCGGAACAATCCAGGATGTGCCTGCGCATCATCAATGCACTGGACCGATACCACTATCTTGAAAAAAACCTGGATAATGCCATGTCTTCCATCATTCTTGACCGGATGCTGAAACAGATGGATCCGGGGAAAAAAATATTTACCGCACAGGATATTGCATCTTTAAAACAGTATAAATTCCGCCTGGATGATGCGCTTAAAAGAGGGAACCTTAATCCGGGCTTTGACATCTTCAATCTGTATCTTGAACGGTCCGTGGATCGCCTGGATTATATATTGTCCCTGATCAGCACCTGGGAATCCCAATTTGATTTCACTTCGGATGAATTTCTTGTGACGGACAATGAGTTACGGCAATGGCCTAAAGATGAAGCCTCCCTTAGGGCGGTATGGAAAAAAGATTTAAAAAATCATATCATTACCATGATCCTGGATGATAGAGATCCAAAGACCATTACAAGTGATCTTGAAAAAATTTATCAGAACCGGAAAAACCTGCTGCTGCAAAGAAATGCCACTGACGGTTTTCGATTTTTCATGAATTCAGTAACATCCAGTTATGATCCGCACACCCAGTTTTTTCCCCCCATGGACTCCGAAACCTTTGATATCCGGTTAAGCCTGTCCCTGGAGGGCATTGGAGCGCTGCTTCAAACCGAATACGAATACACAAAGGTGGTCCGTCTTGTTCCCAAAGGACCGGCCGACAAATCAAATCTGCTGATGCCCGGCGATAAAATTATCGGTGTGGGCCAGGGCAAAGATGGTGAAATAAAGGATGTTATCGGCCACCGGATCGATGATGTTGTGAAATTAATCCGCGGTCCCAAGCATACCATTGTCCGCCTTAAAATTATCCCTGCCAAGAAAGACGATGTTACAAAAACCATTCAAATTGTTCGTGACCAGGTCAAACTGGAAGACCAGTCTGCCAAAAAAGACATCATAACATTAAATCATGAAAATAAAACACTTAAAATCGGTGTCATAGAAATTCCGACGTTTTATATGGATTTTGATGCGTTTAACCGGGGGGATAAGAATTATAAAAGCAGCACCCGGGATGTCAAAAAGCTGCTGGATGAATTAAAAAAAGAAAAAATTGACGGCCTGATCGTTGACTTAAGAGACAACGGCGGCGGTTCATTACCGGAAGCACAGAAATTATCAGGACTGTTTATTAAATCCGGTCCTATTGTGCAGGTCAGGGACAAAGCCCAGGTCATGAAGTACTATGATGATGATCCTGAAATTTATTTTCAAGGACCGATGATTGTTCTGATCAATCGCATGAGCGCCTCTGCTTCGGAGATTTTCGCCGGCGCCATGAAAGATTATAACCGGGCCGTCATTGTCGGATCCCGGAGTTATGGAAAAGGAACGGTTCAACATGTCCAGCGCCTGGGAAAGGCAAAACTGAAAATGACCAGTGCAAAATTCTACCGCATTTCAGGTGAAAGCACCCAGCATAAAGGTATCCTGCCGGATATACCGTTGCCGGACTTCTTTAAGGCTGAAGACACCGGAGAAAGTTCATATGACAATGCCCTGCCCTGGGATACGATTTACCGGACATTCTTTCATGCCTACCGTCCGTTGAACGGTATGAATCAAAAGCTGCTCAAAGCCTTTCAGAAGAGATCTGAAAAGGACCCTGAACTGGCCTATCTTAACAAACGGATTGATCTTGCGTCCAGGTTTAATAACGAGCAGCAGATATCTTTAAACCTTGAAAAACGAAAAGCCAGAAAACAGGAATATACCCGGCTTGAACTGGAAATTGAGAACGACTACTTAAAATCAACAAACAAACCTGTTTTAAAAGAACTTGATTCCGAGCACTTAAAAATTCATGAGGCAAAGGAAATTCTTATGAAAAAAGCTTACCGGATCATGGAGGATTTTATCATGTATTCAAAGGCGCTTGAATTTTCATGGTAGACGCATAACATCCTGTCAGAACTTAATTTCCGGTAAAACAGATACCGGATAAAACTTGAAAATTGATTCAATTTTTATTAACATCAGGAGTATTCAAAACAGACTCCGCCCCAGTTAAAGGAGACCCAAATGACAAAAGCCGCCGCAAGACACATCCTTGTTGAAAGTAAAGAATTATGCCAGGAGCTGATCGATAAAATCAATAATGGCGCAGACTTCAGCAAACTGGCCCAGGAACATTCAAAATGCCCCTCCGGCAGAAACGGCGGCGAACTGGGAGAATTCAGCCCGGGTCAGATGGTCCCTGAATTCGATAAGGTTGTGTTTAATGAAGCTGTAGGTGTTGCCCACGGACCGGTGAAAACTGATTTTGGATTTCATATTGTGGAAATAACACACCGCAGCGATTCCTGATCAATTGGTTTAATTAGCAGCCTGACTATACAGGCAGGCTGCTTTACTCAACATTTATGAATAAAATTCCAAAACCCGGTTTAAAAAAATCTCTTGTTTTTGGAGTGATCGCCATTTTTGCCGTGGTCCTGTCTCTTTCACTGACTGCCAACAAACTGGTTAATATACCAGCGGTAAAAACTAAAATATCCTTATTCATTTTCCAGGAAACAGGAACCCGTATTGAGGCCTCTAAATTTTCCATTTCTGTTTTTCCCCAGCCTGTTCTGGCCATTGATGACTTTAATATCCGGCATGGCAAGACATCAAAGCTCGATATTGACCAGCTGCTGGTCACAATAGAGCTGTCACAGCTTTTAAAGGGAAATCTGCACATAAAAAAAGTCGTAATAGACCACCCGCACCTTCATTTTTCAGACACGGATGCAGCATCTGAAGAACCCTATCTAAATTCATTTTCCGTCTCCGAAATCAACACCCTGACAAAGGAAATTTTCTCTAAATTACCCGAAGATCAGGATTCGATCAAAATATTATTTAAAAATTTTTCATCACCTGTTTTTGAAAAAATGAATGGGAATCTGCTGATATCCAGGAAAAAACAAGAGCTTGTGTTCAACTCAACCATTGATCATATCATGATTGGGGCAGATGACTTTAAACCTTTCAATATTGAAAAACATCTGAATTTTGAAACACTTAAAATTGAAACCGCACGCACTCATATCAGACTGGACCCTTCCGGCCGGATCTCTGGAGAACAAACCATCGGCCCCATTTTATTGTATGGTAAAAATAAAACACTGCTGTTTGATTCCAACGGGTTTGAGTCCAATTTCACCTTCACTGAAAATCATCATGAAATATCAATCCTGCCGTTTGAGATAAATACACCAAAGGCTGCCATCGGCATATCATTTAAAAACGAACCCTCTGTTGAAAAATCCCAACTGTCGATTAAAGGGGACGGCCTTCAGGTAGGCCAGGTCAGACAAAAAGCCCTGACCTTTTTCAAATCAAATCACATCGTTTCAACCCTGTTTGGTGTTCTGCTTGACGGCACCATTCCGTCAATTGATATTTCTTTTAAAAACAAAAATTTAAAAGATCTTTTAAAGGAAAAAAATCTTGTTTTGGACGGCCGGATTGAAAAAGGGCGGGTCCATATTCCAAACACGGACTTGATTGTTGACAATATTTCAGGCAATGCCGGGGTAAAAAAAGGAATTCTGCATATAGACGCCCATGCCGGCAGAATTCAGAACACCCTCATTCAGAACGGACAGCTTGAACTTGATCTGCTGAGTTTTGAGCATGTGCCGTTCAACGGCATATTTGATCTGGATGTTAATCTTTCAGATCTGCCGCCCATTCTTATATCTTTATTACCCGGCACCCTGCTGGCTGATGAGCTTCATCATGTCAAAGGAATTACCGGCCGGGCACCGGCACAACTGGGTCTGAACCATCACTCCGGAACCGGCTATCCGGATGTCACGGTGAAAACCAAAGCATTTTCCACCTCTGGCAGATACGACAGGATACCGGGAAAAATCGGCATTGACCGGATTCATTTTGGCTATGCATCGGATATCGTAAGGCTTAAGGATTTTACCGGGACGATGCAAAACAGCCGGTTTAATCACATCAATGCAAAAATTGATCTGAAGGATGTCACCCATTTTGATATAACGGCCGGCTCCTGCGAGCTTGACCTTGATACACTTATGCCCTGGCTTTTATCATTTGAAAAACCGCGCACGATCATTTTCCCGATAAAACGGGCATCCGGCAGGCTCAATGTTTCTGACCTGTCCCTTTCAGGCCCGGTATCTGAGCCTGACAAGTGGACCTACAACCTTCACGGTTCAGCAAATGATATTTTTGCATCCACACACCCGGTCGAGTCCCAGATTGAACATCTGGTCTGCCAGTACCGATTATCCAACAATCAATATCAACTGACTGATATTTCCACGACATTAAGCCATATACCTGATATTGATTCTTATGTTTCAAAAAATATCACAAAGAGTCTTCTTGTTCCCGTAAAAATAAGCAAGGCCCGGGTTATTAAAGACGGAAAAAACCTTGACGTTGGTGGAAAAATCCTTTTTGACACCGGCACGGAACTTCAAATAGAGCACAACAACAGCCCTTCAGCCCCCTCCCCAAGAAGCCTGATCCGGATAAATGACGCCCCGGTGTCTGACGCACAGATTGTGCTGAAACATGAGGCAGACAGACCTGTATTGGATTTTAAAGGAAAGCTCAATTCAGACAGTATCAAAAAAATATTGCTTCCCGAAAGTGTTCCGGCAAAAAAGCTTGATGATTTTGGCCGGCAGCAATCCATCGTGGTCCAGTCACAACCGGATGGGAATTTAAAAATTCATGTCCGGCAGCTGGACCTGGATACTGTATTGTCCTCTTCCGATTCCATAGATCTGAATCAGCTGTATTTACCGACAGAAAAAATCAGCTTCAGTGCAAATGAAATCCAATATAAAAAACTCAATTTTTCAGATATTCAATCCAGCGCTTCTTTTAAAAAGAATCACACGTATATCCGTTTAAGACAGGCCAGGCTCTGTGATCTTAATTTTGGCGGATACATTAACTTAATTGATAATATGGTCCTGGCCGACATCCCGTTTGAGGCCCGGGACAAACCGGACATTCAAGCCTTTTTCACCTGTCTGATGGAAAAAGAAAAATTCATGGACGGCAAATACACCTTGACCGGCAGCCTGTCCTCCTCTCATCCAAAGAAAGATTTTCTCACGCAAATCAAAGGCGATATTGATTTTAATGCCGCAAACGGCAGAATTTATAAATTAACGCTTTTATCCAGAATCCTGTCTGTTCTCAATGTGTCCAATATTTTCAAAGGGAAAATTCCCAATGTTCTGCAAAAGGGATTTGCCTATAAACACATTGATATTAAAGCAGATATTAAAGAAAGTAAAATTTTTCTTACAAGAGCGGTGGTGGATGGAAATGATATGACAATGATTTTCAGCGGTTGGATTGATCCGGTAAAAGACCGGCTGGAATTGACCTGCCTTGTTGCTCCGTTTAAAACCGTTGACCTGATCATTAAATATATCCCTATTATTAATACAATGCTGGACGGACGACTGGTCAGTGTTCCGGTCAGGGCCTCGGGCAAATTATCCGACCCTGTCGTTACCGTGCTTCATCCGTCCGCAGTAGGAAAGGGACTGGTGGATATGATGTCCGGCATTTTAAAAACCCCGGTAAAACTATGGGATAAAATATCCGGTGAAAAACAACCCTGAAATAAATAAAGGCTCAGCTTTGTCCGCTGAATTCAAAAGGCTGTTAAATCATGCCTATCGTTATTTGTCCCATACATCAAAATCCATATATCAAATGACTGCTTATTTAGAAAAAAAAAGCGCTGACACTGCGTTGATCAGGGCAGTGATCGATAACCTGATTGAAAATCAATATCTTGATGACCATCAGTTTGCCCGGTGTTTTGTGGAAAATCGGATCCGATATAAACCCAAATCCAGATTTGCACTCAGGTATGAGCTTAAACAAAAAGGGATCAACTCGTCAATCAGTGACCCCATACTGTCCTGTCTGGATGATTTTGACCTGGCAAAAAAATCGATTCAGTCCAAACTCAATGCATGGGCGCCATTAGATGAAAAACGAAGGAAAAACAAATTAATGAATCATTTAAAATACCGCGGTTTTTCTTACGACATCTGTATGCGGGTTTTAAATACCATCCAGACCCAAAAAGGTGAAAAATAATGATTACGTTTATAAGTGCAGGCGGAACCATTGATAAAGTCTATTTTGATGCCACCAGCGAGTATGAAGTGGGAGAATCCAATATCGATCTTATATTAAAACAGGCCAGGGTGACGTTTCAATACAAGATCATTTCTCTGTTAAAAAAGGATTCCCTGGATATGACCGACCATGACCGGGATCTCATTTTCAAGGCTGTTCAACAGGATAAGAATGATCACATAATTATTACGCATGGAACAGACACTATGGTTGAAACGGCCAAGACGCTGGCGCCGGTAAGGGACAAAACGATTGTGTTAACCGGAGCCATGGAACCGGCCCGGTTTAAGACCAGCGACGCGGTTTTCAATCTTGGCTCTGCCGTGGCAGCAGTACAGGCCCTGCCCAAAGGTATTTATCTTGCCATGAGTGGAAGAATATTCACACCTGATAATGTCCGTAAAAACAAAGCCTTAAAAATCTTTGAGGAAAAAATGTAATCTTTTAGGTAAATTAATGCCTATTTTTATAACCTATTTTTCATAAAACCGTCAATAATATGAAGATTTTCCAAAACCATCGCCAAACCATTGACACCATTAAAGAAAAATAGATCATACGGATAATTAAGTCTTGATTTTATACACTGTATATATTAGGTTTTTTTGAAACTCATCAAAAACGATTTGCCCATGCGGGAGATGGCATAAATTGTGCATGGTTTTTGCATTATAAAAAACAAATTTTTTTATATATATTATGGATAAAGGAACATACGTTCATGGTTGGTAGAAAAAGAACCGTTGAAAGACGTAAAAACAAAAGATATAAAGCTGTGGAAGGCGCCTATGCTGCCATCAGTCCGAACTCCCATA
>JBNKNP010000328.1:0-10239 GCA_050293905.1 Desulfobacteraceae bacterium
TGTTGAAATGATCATGCCCGGTGACAACGCAACCATTAATGTTGAGTTGATCAACCCCATTGCCATGGAAAAAGAGCTTAGGTTTGCAATCAGAGAAGGCGGACGTACCGTTGGCGCCGGTGTTATTGGTGAAATTGTAGAATAAATTTGAAAAGAGCGTTTCTATCATGTTGAAAACAAAAATTCGGATCAGGCTCAAAGCTTATGATCACAAACTTCTGGACCAGTCATCACTGGACATTGTTGATACGGCAAGAAAAAGTGGTGCCAGAATCGTAGGTCCGGTACCTCTTCCCACGCGGATAAATAAATTTACGGTCTTGCGTTCTCCCCATGTGAATAAAAAATCACGGGAACAGTTTGAAATCAGAACGCATAAAAGAATGATGGATATTCTCGAACCGACCCAGCAGACAGTTGATGCGTTAATGAAACTGGATCTGTCGCCGGGCGTGGACGTGGAAATTAAATTATAGTTCAATAACAGGAACCAATCATGAGTGCATTACTTGGAAAAAAAATCGGAATGACCACTGTCTTTTCCGCAACTGGAGAGCTTGTTCCTGTTACTGTGGTACAGGTGGGACCTTGTGTGGTCACCCAGGTGAAAACCGTTGAAACCGACGGGTATAATTCTATCCAACTTGGGTTTGATGAAAAGAAAGTTGAAAAACTGAGCAAACCTGTGGCAGGACACTTAAAAAAGTCCACTGACAAAGGCTTCAGGGTTTTAAGAGAGTTCAGAGCCGATACTGTCGAGGATATTGAAGCAGGTGCCGTTATCAGTATCGACATGTTTTCAGTGGGGGATAAAGTTACTGTCTCCGGTATATCAAAAGGACGTGGTTTTCAGGGAACAGTCAAACGGCACGGTTTTGCCCGCGGACCTGAAACACATGGATGCAGAAACCATAGAAAACCAGGATCGGTTGGAAACAGTGCCTGGCCCGGAAAAATAATTAAAGGCAAGAAAATGCCGGGGCACATGGGCGTGAACAGAGAGACGGTTAAAAATCTCACAATTATGGATATCAAGCACGACGATAACCTGTTGTTGATCAAAGGCGCAGTGCCGGGATACAAAACAGGAATATTGGAAGTGAAGAAGGCTGATAAATAGCTTTACATTAAATCAGTCCGTTAGTATAAGACGAAAATGCGGCTATGGGTATTGCAAGATTTTCGCAGTGATGCATAGCTGATCAAAATTTATGAGGAAGAATATGGCTGTTGTAGATGTATTAAACAGTGCAGGGGAAAAAGTGTCTGAAGCTCAGCTTTCCGATTCTATTTTCAAAGCTCCGGTCAAAACAAGTGTTCTTCACCAGGTTGTTCGGTCCCAGCTCGTTGCAAAACGGGAAGGGACTGCTGCGTGTAAGACACGGGCAATGGTGAAAGGTTCAACTAAAAAGCTTTTCAGGCAGAAAGGGACCGGAAACGCCCGGGCGGGCAGTATTAAATCACCTTTGAGAAAAGGCGGCGGTGTCATTTTCGGACCGAGCCAGAGATCCTATGCAATTAAGGTTCCTAAAAAAGTCAGGAAGCTTGCATTAAAAATGGCACTAAGTTCCAAGTTTGAAGATCAGACCATTACGGTGATTGATGATTTTAAACTTGAGGCCATTAAAACCAAAGAACTGGCCGGAGTGTTGAAAACGTTGAATCTGTCTGACCTGTTAATTGTTTCTGATGCGGAAAATACAAATCTTTTACTGTCCTCAAGAAATATTCCGGATGTAAAAGTCATTAAAACAGAAGGTCTCAACGTATATGACATCCTGAAGTTTAAAAACCTTCTTTTAGTGGAAGACTCCATTAAAAATATCGAAGGGAGGTTAAGCTGATATGAAAGAATACGACATTCTCAGGGGTGCTGTTGTAACGGAAAAAACAACCCTTCAAAAAGAATTGAACAACCAGGTGACGATTAAAGTAGACAAAAGAGCCAACCGGGTTGATATTAAAAATGCCGTTGAAAAAACCTTCAATACCAAAGTCAAGCAGGTCAGAACGATTCAGGTAAAAGGCAAAGTAAAAATGCGCGGCAGAATTATCGGTAAACGAAATGACTGGAAAAAAGCAATCGTTACATTGATGCCAGGACAAAGAATTGATTTTTTTGAAGGTGTTTAAAGAGGTACATATATGTCAACAATAATTAAGACAAAACCGACATCTCCAGGACGACGTTCTCAGGAATACCTTTCTTTTGAAGAAATTACCAAAACAAAACCTGAACGCCGACTGACGAAGAATATAAACAAACGTGCCGGACGTAACAACAACGGACGAATTACTGCCAAGCACAGAGGTGGCGGACCAAAGAAAAAATATCGTATTATTGATTTTAAACGGGACAAAGACGGGATTCCGGCAAAGGTTTCGGCAATTGAATATGATCCGAACAGAAGTGCCAGAATTGCTTTGCTGGTGTACGCAGACGGTGAAAAAAGATACATCCTGGCGCCACTGGAAGTCAAAGTCGGGGATATTCTTGAAACCGGACCTGAAGCCGACATTAAACCGGGAAACTGCATGCCGCTTGAGTATATTCCAACCGGTACAAGGATTCATAATATTGAACTCAAAGAGAACAAAGGCGGCCAGATTGTCAGGAGTGCAGGCGGCTATGCCCGGCTGATGGCAAAAGAAGGCAGTTATGCTCAGGTCCTGCTGCCATCCGGTGAGGTGAGAATGGTCCATCTGCGCTGCAAGGCAACCGTGGGAAGAGTCGGTAACGAAAAGCACGGGGATGTTAAAATCGGTAAAGCCGGCCGTTCCCGGTGGATGGGCAAACGCCCCTCTGTCCGAGGTGTGGCCATGAACCCAGTTGATCATCCCATGGGCGGTGGTGAAGGAAGATCATCCGGCGGCAGACAGCCTTGTACACCCTGGGGTGTGCCTACCAAAGGAAAGAGAACCCGGAAAAACGCCAGAACCGATCAATATATTGTAAAAAGAAGAGCCAAAAGAAAATAGGCTAAAATAATAGGTGACCGATTATGCCAAGATCATTGAAAAAAGGACCATACATTGCACCCCAGCTTTATAAGAAAGTTCTGGAAGCAGGTAAATCCAAACGCAACAAAGTTATCAAGACCTGGTCAAGAAGATCAACGATATTTCCCGAAATGGTAGGAATTACCTTTGCCGTACATAATGGTAAAAAGTTCATTCCGGTCTTTGTTTCAGAAAATATGGTGGGTCACAAGCTCGGTGAATTCTCTCCGACACGGACATTTTGGGGTCATGCAGGAGACAAAAAAGCCAAGAGATAATCTCTTTGTTTGATTAAAGGATATTGATATGGAAGTTAAAGCAACGACAAAATATGCAAGAATTTCACCATTCAAGTTAAGGCTGCCCATTGATGAAGTAAAAGGCAAAAACGCCGGACAGGCACTGGCGCTGTTAAAATTCATGCCGCTAAAAGCTGCCGGAATCATTTACAAGGCATTACAGTCCGCCGTTGCCAATGCAGAGCACAATAACGAGCTTGATGTGGATAAACTGGTCGTAAAAAATATTATCGTCGATCACGGGCCTTCATTAAAGCGGTTCCGGGCAAGAGCCAGGGGAAGAGCCAGTAGAATTTTGAAAAGAACCAGTCATTTAACAGTAATTGTTGAAGAGACCGACAAATAGGAGGAAAACAGTTTGGGCCAGAAAGTACACCCTATCGGATTAAGATTAGGCATCATCAGAACCTGGGATTCAAGATGGTATGCAGACAAAGAATATGCCTCTTTTGTTGAAGAAGATTTCAAAGTCAGGAAATTTCTGAAAAAGAAATTATATCATGCCGGTATTTCAAAAATCGAAATAGAACGGTTCTCCAAACAGATCCGCCTCCGTGTTTTTGCAGCACGTCCCGGAATCATTATCGGGAAAAAAGGATCAGAAATTGCATTGTTGAAGCAGGAGCTTGAAAAAATGCTCAATCCTTCCGTGCTCATTGATATCAAAGAAGTCAGACGCCCTGAAATCGATGCACAGCTGGTTGCTGAAAACATTGCACTTCAATTGGAAAGACGGATTGCATTCAGACGGGCCATGAAAAGAAGTGTATCTTCTGCCATGCGGTTTGGTGCAAAAGGAATTAAAATTATCTGTTCCGGTCGTTTGGGCGGTGCTGAAATGGCGCGGACAGAATGGTATAAAGAAGGACGTATCCCGCTTCATACCTTGAGAGCCGATGTTGATTACGGTTTTATTGAAGCAAAAACCACTTACGGAACCATTGGAATTAAGACATTCATCTTTAAAGGTGAGGTATTAAGTCCGGATGAACAAGCGTTAGCCAAATAGTGGTGATGAGGAGAGATTAAAAAATGCTGAGTCCAAAAAACGTAAAATTCCGTAAAGAGTTCCGCGGCAGAACAAAGGGTTCACCAAGCAGAGGAAATACCTTAAGCTTTGGTGACTTTGGGTTGCAGGCGACAGAATGCGGTTATGTAAATGCACGACAGATAGAAGCTGCCAGGGTTGCCCTGACCCGCCATGCAAAAAGAGCAGGTAAGAGCTGGATCCGGTTTTTTCCCGATCACCCGATTACCAAAAAACCCGCAGAAGTCAGGATGGGTAAGGGTAAAGGTGCAACCGATGCCTGGGTGGCCAGAGTCAAACCCGGAAAGATTCTTTATGAAATGGAAGGTGTTCCAAGAGATATTGCCAAAGAAGCCATGCGGCTTGCTGCTCGTAAACTTTCCGTAAAAACCAGGTTTGTGGAAAGGAGCAAGTAAAATGAAAGCAAGTGAAATCAGAGAGATGGGAGCCGACCAGGTCAAAGAGAAACTGGTTGAATTGAAAAAAGAGCTTTTCAATCTTCGCTTTCAAAATGATGTGGGTCAGCTTGAAAATACGGCAACACTGTCGAATGTCAAAAAAGATATTGCCAGGTTGTACACAATATCAAAAGAAATGAATGTAAACATTAGCTAATTTGCGAAGATACTATTATGGAAAATACTCAAAAAAATAAAAGAGAGCTGATAGGTCTCATCGTGTCGGATAAAATGGATAAATCCGTGGTTGTGCAGGTTGAAAGATTTGTCCAGCATTCAGTCTACAAAAAATTTATCAAACGATTTAAAAAATATCACGCGCATGACGCTGCAAACGAATGCCGTATCGGTGATACTGTTAAAATTATCGAAACCAGGCCTTTGAGCAAGCTGAAACGATTCAGAATTGTTGAAATCGTTAAAAAAGCTGTTTGATTAGAGGAGTTGAAAAATGATTCAAAGTGAAACCAGATTAACGGTAGCAGACAACTCCGGTGCAAAGGAACTTTATTGCATCAAGGTTCTTGGCGGCTCCAAAAGACGATATGCAAGTATTGGTGATGTCATCACCTGTTCGGTAAAAGAAGCCATACCCAATGCAAAAGTCAGCAAAGGAGATATTGTACAGGCGGTTATCGTCAGGACAAAAAAAGAAATATCCAGACCGGACGGGTCAATGATCCGGTTTGATGATAATTCAGCCGTTATTTTAACAAAATCCAATGAACCGGTGGGTACGCGTATCTTTGGGCCGGTGGCAAGAGAGCTCAGAGCAAAACGATTTATGAAAATTGTCTCGCTGGCTCCTGACGTGCTCTAAGGATAAGGGTATTGAGGAAAAATCTTATGGGAACAATGAAGATCAGAATTAAAAAAGATGACAAGGTTAAAGTACTGACCGGTAAAGACAAAGGCAAGATTGCCAAAGTGCTGAAGGTTGTTAAAAAGACCAACCGGGTCGTTGTAGAAAATATCAATGTTGTTAAAGTCCATCAGGCACCGTCACAGGCAAACCCCCAGGGAGGCATTGTTGAAAAAAACATGCCGATTCATATTTCAAACCTTATGCTGATGTGTAATTCATGCGTTAAGCCGACACGGATTGGAATGAAACAACTGGAAAACGGTAAGCGGGTCAGAATCTGCAAGCACTGCCAGCAACAGGTTGATTTATAGGAGCAAAGCGGAGAGAAACCATGACAACTCTTAAAGAAAAATATAAAAGCGAGGTTGTTCCAAAGCTTAAGGAAACCTTTAGTTATACCAATGAACACCAGGTGCCCAAGCTTGAGAAAATCGTGTTGAACATGGGATTGGGTGCGGCCGTACAGAATCCTAAAATTGTTGAACCGGCAGCTGCCGAACTGGCACTGATTGCCGGGCAGAAAGCCGTCATAACAAGAGCTAAAAAACCGATCGCCAATTTTAAACTTCGCGCGGATCTGCCCATCGGGGCCAAAGTTACCCTGCGACGTGAAAAAATGTATGATTTTCTGGATCGGTTGGTGAATATTGCTTTACCACGTGTTAGAGACTTTCGGGGAATATCTAAAAAAGCGTTTGACGGCAGGGGAAATTACACCCTCGGCATTTCAGAGCATATTATATTTCCGGAAATTGATTATGATAAGACCGACAGTATTAAAGGCCTTAATATTACAGTTGTGACAACAGCTAAAACGGATGAGGAAGGCAAAGCGCTTTTGAAATTATGCGGCATGCCTTTCAAAAAATAGGATCTTAAGGAGGAAAGCTTGGCTAAAAAAGCTTTAATCGCAAAGGCAAACAGAAAACCGAAATTTTCTGCACGAGCATACAACAGATGCCCTTTATGCGGTAGACCAAGAGGATTTATCAGAAAAGCGGGTATATGCAGAATCTGTTTCAGAAATCTTGCATCAGAAGGGAAACTTCCCGGTGTAACCAAGTCAAGTTGGTAAGCAATCGATTTTAACAGATTAATCTATATCAGCGAAGTTAAGGAGAATTAAAATGGCAGTTAGTGATCCAATTGCAGATATGCTTACAATCATTAGAAATGGTGGTAGAGCATCTTTTGCTAAAGTGGATATCCCCGGATCTAAGATTAAATTGGATATGGTGCGGGTGCTGAAAGAACAAGGATATATCAAGGATTACAAATTTCTTGAAAATGAGACGCAGGGCATGATTCGTGTCTATTTAAAATATGTATCTGACAATCAGCCCACAATTTTCGGAATTGAAAGAGTCAGTAAGCCCTCATGCAGGGTTTACAGTAAATCAAAACAAATCAAGCCGGTATTAAACGGCCTGGGTATATCGATTGTTTCCACCTCAAAGGGGTTGATGACCGACAAACAGGCAAGAGAAGCGAACGTCGGCGGTGAAATTCTTTGTAACGTATGGTAGTTTGAGGAGTAAGTTATGTCTAGAATAGGAAAACAGCCGGTTCAGCTTCCAGATAAAGTCCAGTTCTCTTTAAAAGGGGATGTTATTTCAGTTAAAGGGCCAAAAGGAAATCTTGAACGCAAACTTCATCCGGCCATCGAACTCGATGTAAATGATAATGCGATTAATGTGACAACGGACACAAGTGACAAGAAAAAAGTAGCGCTTCAGGGATTATACCGATCTTTGATTTATAATATGGTTGCCGGTGTGTCAACCGGTTATGAAAAAAAACTGCTTCTTTCCGGAATCGGCTATCGAGCAGAAACAAGCGGTCAAACTTTAATTCTCAATGTCGGTTATTCCAATCCGGTCAACTTTGAAATTCCAAAAGGGATTTCCGCTGCCGTGGAAAACAATACACAGATCACCCTTTCCGGAATCGACAAAGAATTGCTTGGCCAGGTTGCCGCAAATGTCAGAGACCTTAGACCGCCCGAGCCTTATAAAGGCAAAGGGATTATGTATGCAGATGAAAGAATTATCAGGAAAGCTGGTAAGACTGCAGGTAAAGACTAAATTAGTGGGAAGATAAAGATTATGGGAAATACATCACCAAGGCTTGCATCAAGGCTTAAAAGAAAAAAAAGAATCAGAAAAAATATTTTCGGTCATCTGGATCGCCCAAGACTGAGCGTGTTCAGAAGTTCAAAACATATCTATGCCCAGATTATTGATGACACGGCAGGTACGACACTGGCATCTGCATCTACCCTTGATCGAGAATTCAAAGAAAATAAGGTAGAGGGCAAAAAGGTGGACATCGCAAAAGCTGTTGGAAACCTTATCGGCAAAAGAGCGATTGATAAAGGAATCACGAAAGTTGTCCTGGACAGAAACGGATACTTATATCATGGCCGCATCAAATCACTTTCTGATGGCGCTCGAGAAGCCGGACTGAATTTCTAATTAAGGAGGAATACCCTTGGCAAGACAACAACAGCAGATGGAAGACAGTGGATTAATCGACAAGGTTGTCAGAATCAACCGCGTTGCAAAAGTTGTAAAAGGTGGCCGTAATTTTACCTTTAGTGCCCTCGTTGTTGTGGGTGACGGTGAAGGCAGCGTGGGATACGGACTTGGTAAAGCAAAAGAAGTGCCTGAAGCCATTAAAAAAGGCATGGAAAAAGCCAAAAGAAATATGGTTAAAATTTCCCTGCTTGACGGGACAGTCCCTTTTGAAGTGGTTGGCAGGGCAGGAGCGGGCAGAGTGCTGCTTAAACCTGCTTCCCCCGGTACCGGCCTGATTGCCGGTGGTGGTATACGCGCGGTCCTCGAGGCTGTCGGCGTTACTGATATTCTGACAAAATGCATCGGTACACACAATACACAAAATATCGTAAGAGCCACAATGGCGGGGCTTCAGTCTTTGTGCAGCAAGGAAGAAGTTGCAAAACGTCGTGGTCTCAGACCTGAAGATATTTAGGAAGGTTGAATAAAAAAATGGCTGATAAAATAAAAATCACACAGATTAAAAGTACCATTGGGCGTCCTGCAAAACATGGCCGCATCATGCGTTCACTGGGTATCCGAAAAATGCATCATTCAGTAGAGCATGATGCTGATCCGGTGATCCTCGGACAGGTTAAAAAAATCTCTCACCTGGTGAAAGTAGAGGAGGTTTAATATGCAGCTTCATGATTTAGCACCTGCACAGGGTTCAAGGAAAAATAGAAAAAAAGTCGGCCGCGGGCCTGGTTCCGGTATGGGAAAGACATCCACCCGTGGTCATAAAGGCTTGAAAGCCCGTTCCGGCGGAAATGTCCGGCCCGGTTTTGAAGGCGGCCAGATGCCGCTGTACAGAAGACTTCCCAAACGGGGATTCACCAATATTTTTAAAACCAATAATGCGGTTTTGAATGTCAGGGATCTGGACCGTCTTGAAGACGGATCAACCGTTGACATGGATGCGTTAAGAGAGGCAGGCATGGTCAAAGGCCGTCTTGACGGCGTAAAAATTTTGGGTGA
This sequence comes from Desulfobacteraceae bacterium, assembly GCA_050293905.1. GTDB lineage: Bacteria > Desulfobacterota > Desulfobacteria > Desulfobacterales > Desulfobacteraceae > Desulfobacula. The sequence continues at coordinate 9,183 of JBNKNP010000328.1, forward strand.
CGGCGATATTAATAAAAAATTTACCTTAAAAAATATCCTGGTGTCCAAAACTGCCAGAGAAAAAATTGAATCTGCCGGCGGCAGCATTGAATAACAACCTGCGTACCCAAAAAAGCGTGATCTCAAGGATATTATAAATGATCGAGAACAGTTACCAGAACCTATTAAAACTGCCTGAGCTGAAAAAAAAGCTGCTGATTACACTGGCCCTGCTGTTTGTGTACCGTATTGGTATTCACGTTCCCACACCGGGTGTGAACGGGGCGGCGCTGGCTTCGTTTTTTGCTTCAGCACAAGGTACGTTGTTTTCAATGTTCAATATGTTTTCCGGTGGTGCGCTGGAAAGGCTTTCCATTTTTGCTTTGGGAATCATGCCCTATATCAGTGCCTCTATTATTTTAGACCTGATGTCGGTTGTTGTGCCTCATCTGGAGCAGCTTAAAAAAGAAGGGGATGCAGGCCGCAAGAAAAAAACCCAGTACACCCGCTACGGAACTGTGCTGTTGAGCATTATCCAGGGCTTTGGAATTTCCGTCGGGCTGGAAGCCATGACTTCTCCGGCTGGTGTTGCCATTGTCCCTTATCCTGGCTGGCCGTTTCGACTGCTTACGATCATCACACTCACTGCGGGTACTGCATTTATCATGTGGCTGGGTGAACAGATTACGGAAAGAGGAATCGGTAACGGGATTTCCCTGATCATTTTTGCCGGTATTATCGCAAGAATGCCATCAGCCATGGGGAATACCATTAGATTAATGACCACTGGTGAAATGAGTATTTTTCTTTTGATCATTCTCATCGTTCTCATGGTTGCGGTTGTGGCAGCCATTATTTACATGGAAATGGCCCAGAGACGGATACCGGTCCATTATGCCAAACGGGTTGTGGGTCGAAAAATGTATGGCGGACAGAGCTCTCATCTGCCGTTGAAGATCAATACAGCCGGTGTTATTCCGCCCATTTTTGCTTCTTCAATTATCATGTTTCCGACCACAATAGCCCAGTTTGCCAATATCGATATACTCAAAAGTGTCGCAGGCTTGTTCAGCCCGGG
>JBNKNP010000329.1:0-2660 GCA_050293905.1 Desulfobacteraceae bacterium
TACGGTGAAATTATCGGGGAACCCGGCACAGCCATGATGATGGTCTTTCCCTTGCTGTTAAAAGGATATCTCTGCTGCGGCATCATGGCCACGGGTGTTTCTTCCTCAGCTTACCGGCATGCCCTTGACTATGCACAAAAACGCAAACAAGGAGCCGCGCTTACGGCAGGGGATGATCCCAATGCTCCCAGGGTACCCATTATTGAGCACCCGGATGTTAAAAGAATGCTGCTGTCCATGAAAAGCCAGGTGGAAGGAATGCGTGCGCTGCTGTATTTTACAGGATTCTGTCTTGATCAGGCAAATACATCCACAGATCCTGAAGAAGTGAAAAGCTGGTCTGCACTTCGGGACATGCTTCTTCCCGTCTGCCGCATATACACAGCAGATGCAGGTTTCCGTGTCGCTGAAACAGCCGTACAGGTCCACGGCCGTTACGGTTATTTTAAGGGAAATCCTGTGGAACAGTTTATCCGGGATATTAAACCTAATTCTATCTGGGAACTGACCACAGGAATTCATTCATTGATTTTTGTTGCCCAGACCATGCCGGTGAACGAGGGACAAAATTTTGGAGAACTGCTGGGCAAAATGGGTAAAATCCTTGAAAGATACGGTACACTGGACGAGATCAAGGATCTTGCCGGAGACGTTGGGCAAAAAGTACAGCTTTTAGGTGAAGTCGCCGCTTTCTTCGGTCAATGCGCCAGGGATGAAAAATTGATTGTTCCTGTATCCAATGCAACTCCCTTTATGCACCTGATGGGCACTGTCTGCATGGGATGGCTGCTGTTCTGGCAGGCCGGTATTGCTGCCCAGAAACTGGAACCCATTCTGAAAATGAATAATATTGATCCGCAGAACGCCCAGCAGAAAAGCCAGTTTCTCAACAAGAACAAAGAAGCAGCTTTTTATGAAGGAAAGATTCTGTCTGCCCGCTATTTTATTAAAAACACCCTGCCCCAGGCAGATGCCCTGGCCCAGGGAATAAAAAGCGAAGATCTTTCAATCATGGCGCTGCCGGTGAACGGATTTTGAATCAACAGCCTTTAACAGCTTTTTATAAAATTATTACGTGCAAGAGATAAAAAAATAAAGTATAGGGTCAAAGACTTGCCAAAAAGGAGGTGAAACGTAAGCTTTGTTTTGTCGAAAAATTTAACATACGATTATGATGATAAGGTTTAAAAAAAATAACAAAAAAAGGAGAAAAGGTATGAATTTGAAACGAAACTACAAAATGAACGCGATTGTACTGTCTGCACTGTTTCTTATCTTGACCGGGCTTGTGATATCCGGATGTATTGAAAAAGAAGCTGTCAAGGAACCGGTTTCTTCAGAACCCTCTCTTTATGACCGGGTCGGCGGCATAAATAATATTGCGGTTCTGATCGATGATGTAATCGACCGCGCCTATGAAGACAAAGTGTTTGCTGCAAACCCCAAAATACATAAAGCCCATCTGGGATTTCCAAAACCGATCTATAAATTCAATGCGACCTGTCTTGCTTCCATGGTCATGGGCGGCCCCCATAAATATTACGGCCGGAGTCTTGCAGATGCCCACCAGCACCTTGATATTACAGAAAAAGAATGGACAGCGTTGATCAATATTTTCAGAGACAGCATGAACAGCTACAATGTTGCGCAAAAAGAACAGAATGAAATTATTGCCATTCTTGAAAGTACAAAAGGCGAAGTAATCAAAAAAAATAAATAATTTTTTCCATAAGTCCTTTTGTATCTAAACTTGTGGATTGCTGCATGGCTTTCTTTCATATAGGCTCTGCGGCAATCCACAGCTTTGCATGATGAGCAAAAAGCACAGCTTATCATGCACGCCGCCCTTTAATGTAATAAAATCTGTCCCGTCATTTTCCAGACTTTTGTTGACAAAATGCAGCCGTCTATTCTAAAACCACCGCATAGCAGTTTTAATTTAACAGCAGCATGGTTAGATAGAAGGCTCTTATGCAATGTCCAAAATGTTTATTTGAGAATCCTGAAAATGCCAAATTCTGCATGGACTGTGCTGCAAGCCTGATCGACTCTCAGCAAAAACCACAGGAATACAAACCACAGACTGAAGGCGAACGTAAAACCGCAACCGTTCTATTCTCCGATCTTTCCGGCTACACCGCAATGGTGGAAAAAATCGACCCTGAAGAGGTTAAAAATTTTATGGGTGATATTTTTGAAAAAGCCGGTAAAATTGTTGAAAAATACCAGGGAACCGTGGAAAGATTTTTCGGGGATGAAATCATGATTCTTTTTGGCGTCCCCAAAGCCCATGAAGATGATCCCTCAAGAGCCATTCATACAGCAATTGAAATCCATGCGCTTGTGGACAATTTAAGTCCTGAATTTGAAAAAAAATATCATTCCCGGGTGAGCATGCACACCGGGATCAATACCGGTCTTGTGATAACGGGTGATCAATATATCGGCAAAGGCAGACACGGGCTTACCGGAGATACCATCAATCTTGCAAAAAGATTAACCGGTGTTGCAAAGCAAAGAGAGATCATTGTCGGAGAAAATACCTATCAGAAAGTAAAACATAAATTTAATTTCAAAGCCTGCGACCCTGTCAAATTCAAAGGGAAAACAGATCTTGTAAAAACCTATAAAATTGCCGGTGATTATAAAAAATCTCAGCT
>JBNKNP010000330.1:0-17941 GCA_050293905.1 Desulfobacteraceae bacterium
TAAACCCCTTCAACGTTTTCACTTCCTCCAATGCTTTTTTCAAGGAGGTAATATCTTCCAGGATGATGATGGTCCCGTCAAATTTTCCGCTGATATCCAGGCTTTTAGAAAATTTAACTCTGAAAATAAGGCTGTGTTCCCCATAGGAAACATCTTTTTCAAATTCCATGGAATCATCTTGAAATCGATGAAATAGTTCCATTTCATTCTTAAGCCATGGTAACAACTCATGGATTTCCAAGCCGCCGAAGCAGGAGACATCAATTCGTTCTCCTTTTTCATCCTGCTCCATGCATAGTTCCATCTCAAGCTGCCTGTCCCTTGCCGGGCAATAATATTGAGAACCGGAGATCAGACTTTGTTTGAACAATCTTGCAGCGGAAAGGTTCATATTGTCCACCTTCTGCCCGCGATTGAGGATGATCACCGGATTGGGTATACTTTCAAATATGGTGAGATACTTATTTTTCTCATTCGTCATCATGCGGTTGTTGATTTGCAGATCCAGGATGGTTTTATCGTTGCCGGCCCCGGACCATTCGACACAAAAGGCAATCTCGATACGATCAAACACTCTGCTGGTAAATAGTTCGCACCATTCTTTTTTGGTTTCCTGCAAATCGCTTTGGCGGATCAGATCCATATAGGTCTGCCGGTAATATTTCATAAGTCCTAAAAACATAAGCAGACTTACGCCTCTCTCCCTGTGCCTTTGAGCTTCTATGACACCGAATAGGGATATTTCGTCATAAGCAAAATTTTCTTCCGGAGTCATTTCCGGCGGATTCGAGAAAATTTGTAAAGCTTTGATAATGGAACGGCTTAAGCCTGATATGGATAATCGCCATGCTTCTTTTAATGTGGAAGTATATTGAGCATATTCCTGTCTTTTGGCGTAGTCCAGTATTCTTTCCATTAACCATTCTTCATTGGCTTCCAGCAGTTTCATCAGGAGTCGTGCGGTTGGAGCAAGGGAACCTTTCTTGGAATCACTGGTTGACATACCCTCCCCCTTTGGTCAATGGATTGAATGTTGGGTTTGGCTCACCCCTTTGGTATCGTACTATATATTGTAGACTCTTCTATATCCATTTTCAATAAAGAGTTGGCCAGATTTCAAGCGAACATTTTGAAATTTTTGCCGGGCAAACAGAGAAATAAAAAAAAGCCCTTCGCCGGAATTGACGAAAAGCCTGGATACAGCAGGTTCAACCGGAGCCGGCGAACGGACTCGAACCGTTGACTTGCTCATTACGAGTGAGCTACTCTACCACCTGAGTTACGCCGGCTTAAGCTGCAGATCCGGAACAGATTAAACCAAATTTTACAACAGATCAATCAAAAAAAATCCTCCCAAAACAGAAACCAGCCATAAGCCAGAACGGCTATATGTTTCCATGGGTTTTAAGACCGGTAAAGGCATGCTGCCGCATGACTTCATAGCAGAGAATTGCAACGGTATTGGCAAGATTCAAAGATCTATAATCTGCAGCCATGGGCACCCTTACACTGGTTTCCCTGTTTTCCAGGAGCATTTTTTCAGGCAGTCCTTCTGATTCTTTTCCAAAAATCAGATAGACATTGTCTGAATAGGAAAACCGGTCACAGGGTACAGCGGCCTTTTTTGAGAGAAAGACCTTCTGACCTTCGGGATTTTGTTCCAGAAAATCTGCATAATTTTTATAGGTTCTGACATTGAGGTCTTTCCAGTAATCAAGACCGGCACGCTTTAAATATTTATCTGTCATGGAGAATCCCAATGGTTCCACCAGATGCAAAGCAGCCCCCATGGCAATGCAGGTTCTGCCGATATTCCCGGTATTCTGAGGTATTTCCGGTTCCAGTAATACAATATTCAAATTCAACATCTGTTTTCCTTAAAGCATATTGCACAGACAGTTCTTTATTACTCCAGTATATAATTTTTAGCCAGGCTGCAATAGTCTGTAGTCTGGGATTTTATCCACGACTGGCCGCGCTTGAGTTCGTGTGCCATAATATCCGCCACTTCAGGAGCCATAAGCATGGAGGTCCTGGCATCCAGCAGAAGCATTCTGATTCTTCTGGATAAAAAATCCTCCACAGTTCTGGCCATTTCATTTCTGACAGCCCAGACCACCTGGCCCCGGGTGTATTCATAATCCGGATGCAGCCGCTGACCCAGTCCGGATTCAGACTGGATCATGGCGTTAATATCAGCCCGGTCTGAACCGTAAAAATAACCGGGCGAATCGAACCGGGTATTTTTAACATATCCATGAATGGGCATGGTCTCTGTGACACATTTCCGTTTGGGCAGTCCACCCAGCATCCAGGCTTTGTTGACCGTATCTTCGGCCATCTTTCTGTAGGTTGTCCACTTTCCCCCTGTAATGGTGATCAGGCCGGAAAGGGAGACCATAAGCCGGTGGCTTCTGGATATTTCCTTGGTTTCCCGGCCATTGCCCTCTTTTTGGGCGGCAAGGGGACGAAGGCCTGCAAACACACTGAGGACATCTTCTTTCCGGGGCTGTTTTTTAAGATACCTGGATGCTGTTGTCAGTATAAAATCGATTTCCTGATCCAGAGCCCTGGGCTCAAGGCTTATGTTTTCAGGTTCCAGGGGAGTGTCTGTTGTCCCGACCACGACTTTACCATGCCAGGGAACTGCGAACAGGACCCGTCCGTCTGATGTTTTTGGAATCATGATGGCTGAATTTCCCTGGAGAAACGACTTATCCAGTACAAAATGAATCCCCTGGCTGGGTGTGACCAGGATCTCTGCTTTGGCATCGTCCATTGAAAGAATATGATCAACAAACACACCCGTGGCATTGATCACCACCCGGGAACGCAGCATATACCGGTCCTGTGATTCCATATCAATAGCCTGCACGCCGCAGACCAGCTTGGCCTTGTCTTTTAAAAGATCAGTCACCTGCATGTAATTGAGGACAACGGCCTCATGTTCAACTGCTGTCTGGGCCAGATTGATTGCCAGCCTGCTGTCGTCAAACTGACCGTCATAATATATAACACCGCCGTTCAGATGATTCTCGTCCAGGTTTGGAATGGCGTTCAAGGTCTCTTCCCTGGAAATTTTCTCCGACGGCCCCAGTCCCAGCCGGCCTGCCATCATGTCATAGACCTTCATGCCGATATTGTAAAACGGTCCTTCCCACCAATCATAATTTGGGATGATAAATGCCTGGTTTTTTACAAGATGGGGGGCGTTTTGGCGCAGCAGGCCCCGCTCGTGCAGCGCCTCAAGCACCAGTGAAATATCACCCTGGGCAAGATAGCGGACACCGCCGTGAACCAGTTTTGTGCTCCGGCTGGATGTTCCCTTGGCAAAATCCGATTGCTCCAGAAGCACGGTTTCATATCCTCTTGAGGCTGCATCAACCGCTATTCCAAGGCCGGTTGCCCCCCCACCGATAACAATGATATCCCACAGCTTATCCGGATTTTTTCTCAGCCGGGAGAAAAGAAAGTCACGCTGCATAATCAATCAGCCTCAATGACAATGGAAACCGTATTGGTTTTTGGATCCGGAATTTCTTTTAACTGAATATTATACAATGTTTTTTCCATAACAAGGCTTGCTATTTTCCCTTTGATGACGGTTCCTTTTTCACACTGATTTTTAATGGTTATTGAAGAGGCCGACCGTGACAGGGAACGAACAAGTGCTGAAGCAAGCTTTGTTCTAAGAGCCTGAAGTCCTTTGATTTCATTTTCAATGGCTGTGATTTCTTCAGAATTTCCGGCAATTTCATTCTCAAACGCAGCCATGCGGGCTTTAAATTCTGTCTCAATCTGTTCCTCTTTGGGAATGGCATCTTCATCTTCGCTTTCGTTTTCCGGTTCCCGGTCAATTTTCTTTTTAAACTGTTTTACCGCATTTTCAAGGGTCATTTTTTCAACTGACTTTAATACCTGTCTTAAAAATTCGGAAGCCTTTTTTGTTTCAGGCAGATTTAAATAACAAGCCTTTACCGAAGAAAAATCAGGCAGTCCCTTCAGGTATCTGATTTTATCTTCAAGTCCTTCGTGCTGATAAAGCTCGGGTGCCTCGATAATTTCAATCAAATTTTTAAGGACAGCCTGTTCTGTCTGATAATCTGTCTCCTCTTTAAGATCTTTTTCATATTTTTCTTTTAACTGAGCTATTTCAGCTTCTTTTTTTAATACGGACAATCCAGGCGTTTTGGCTTCAATTGTCCGGTCCAGTGAAATAATTTTATCATCGGGTTTAAGGCCGAACCAGAGCAGGGAGGGGCCGTCATCACCCTTGACGACATTCTTTATCGTCATCCCCTTGCAGGCGATCACTTCAGATCCGGTCAGTGTGGAATTAAACGCCAGCAGTTTGCCGTGCGTCTGAATCTTTGCATTTTTAACAGATTTTGATGTCCTGATTGATCCGTGGCAAAAGATCTCAGCCCGGGGAATCGTATCCGCATCCTTTGGTTTTTCATCCGTACCGATATCTCCGTTCACATCTACATCACCGGAACATATCACGCTTCCTTTCAGTGCGCCGTGGAGCTTGAGGGAATGACATCTTAAAACTGCTCCCGGATTGATGGTGCCGTTTACTTCCACAACCGCCGTTTCATAGGTATCCTGTGTGTCCTGGTTAATATTTGTGTTGATAATTTTTTTTTCATGTTTTTTGATAACCGGTTCCACCACAAGAGTTGTACCGCTTTTCAGCATCGGCCGGCCGCTGACCTGTGCCAGGAACGCAGATCCTTTTTTAATCACGCCGCTTCCGGCATTGATCATGCAAAGGGATGGTTTCCCGGGCTGGATAAGATGGCCGGTAACATCCTTTCCGGATTTCCCCTGTTTTCCCGGGATGATCCGGGCCAGCAGGCTGCCGGTTTCAATAAAATCCGGGAGATCATTTTCCTTTTTGCCTTTTTCATCCAGAGCCGACGGTATATCTTTTTTATCCTGCCGGACTTTAGGGTTATCAGCTTTATCCCCGGGCTCAGACGTTTCTGGTTTTTTCCCAGCAGATTCCGATTCTTCCGGTTTTGGCTCTTCCGGTTTTGACTCTTCAGGCTGATGTTCGTCCGATTGTTGTTCGTCCGATTGTTGTTCGTCGGGTTGTTCGGGTTCCGGATTTTCCGCCTGGGTGGGGTCTGGTATTTGTTCAACCGCCGCACCACCGTTTTCAGTATAAAATTGAATGCTTTCATCAACACAGGGGTCTGCCGGATATCCTCTGGCAATGATAACAGGGGATTTTACTTTGGCATTTTGAATAAAATCTTCCAGCACTGCATCATCTGCTATACCAAAGGTTATCCCCACTTTTTTCAGCCAGATGAGAAATTCGTAAACAGGAATATCCTCATCGATTTGTGTTCGTTTTTTTACGCTTGCCTCAAGGCCGTCTTTGGAAACATTGTATTCAAATAATTTATTGAGTTTTTTAGAAATTTTAATTTCTGATTTAACCGTATAAAGTGCTTTTTCAAGATCGAGTCTTCTTTTTTCAAACTGCTTTTGTTCCAAGAGGATTTCCAGGATGTCATCATCGGATAACCCGGCAGTTTCCTTGAGAATCAGACCGATGAATCGAGGGAAATTTTTGTCTCTTTTTTTTTCATCCTCCTGAATAGCCAGTGCAGCATTGACCTGTTCGATTGTCACCCCTTTCTTTTTAATGGCAAATACACCAAACCGCTTGTTGATTATTTCTTTTTCCGCAGGCGTCTCCCCTATTTCATTAAACGCTTCTAAAAGATCTTCATCTTTAATCCGGTTTTGAGTCAGCAGGATGGAAATCCGGTCGGTTCCGGTAATTGTCCCGTTTCCCACCAGAATATCCCCTATTTTCATATTCATCCGGTTATTTTCAAAATACTTTTTCTGGTATACAAGGGCGTTGGCCACTGCTTCCTGGGAGGCCATTTCATTGGCAACGGCAAGCATGCCGAACTGCTGGTCACGGGACCGGATCTGCAAATGCTCATCCAGACTGAGCAGGCGTTCGATGCGTTTATCCGAGACATATTCTTCCTGTCTGAATATATCCAGCACGCAAACCTCGCCCTCATCCTTATATTTTTCTTCCAGAAGCTTGAGAGTTTTTTCCTTTTCAGCAGAATTCAGGTATACGCAGTCAAAGGCCAGATCAATCAGACGCATATTCCGTTCCCGGGTATAAGGTGTCGAGGCTTGTGTATCCATTGTTTTTTCTATAAATTCAAGTTTTTCTTTATTTAATTATAGTTGCCGGTATGCGGTTCTGCGGGTTTATGGCATCATTCACAGCAAAAAGGGTCAGGCAATCGGCGGTGGCGGTGGCGGCAGTTCTCCACGTTCCAGCGCCTGGCGCGCCGCTTTCACGGGAATGCCGGATTCACACGGCACACCGACCTGGCAAAGTCCGCAGCCATAGCCTTCAAACTGGTAAGTCTTTTTAACATGTTTTCTGGATTTTAGCAGATGCTGCCGGCACTTTTCCTTATCATGGCCTGCCGTTGAAATGGCGCGGGCCGGGCACCGGTCAATGCATTTACCGCAGGTTCCATCCACATAAAACAGGCAGTATGCCTTGTGATCGGCATAGGGCCGGGGAGTTGCTTCAACAGAAAGTTTAGCCACGACCGAACCTGTGCGCATGGCTTTACCCTTTGCTGTAATCAGTCCGTCGCAAAGGCCGAAGGTCCCTAATCCCGCAGCATGGGCTGCATGGCGTTCCGACCAGGATGAAGCCCAGGAGAACCGTTCCGATTTGACAATGGTCCAGTTCGGTGCTGCCATGGGAGCAACCGCAAAATGACCGGATTTTGCCAGGCTGTCCACCAGGTGCCGACGCAATGCCATGTTGCATTCTTCTCCATAGACCCTGATACGTGCCCATTCTTCAGCAGGATATTTTTTCTTTTTCCGGTTGGCTTTTCTGACCAGTTCCCGCTGGGGCAGAATCCATGAAATCACGGTCAATTGATCTGCACTGACTATCTGATCCGGACAATGCTGATTAAACACCTCCCAGGGTGTCCAGTGAAATGCTCCCACATACTCTTTGTACTGCTGCCAGATCTGATCGGCGCCGGATGCAAAACCGACCTGCACCTGATCCCATGCACGGTTATGATGATCATTGTTCATCGTATTTAACGGTGAAGATGCAATGAAGTCCTGGATTATATTTTTAACGATATCTTTTGTAACTTTATTTTTTTTCCCCATAACGGCTCCTTTGAAATATCCCAGTCAGACTGAATTTTTTTACGAAATCGCGAAAAGCTGCTGACAATTTACTTACTTTTTTTATTCAGTATCTCGCTTTCCTGACCGCGCATAATTTTTAAAAGTTCTTCGCGGGCAGTTTGAACGGAATATCCCTCAGCGCTCAGTCGTTCAATGAGCTGCTGGAATTTTTTTCTTCGGGCGATTCCCGCCTTGGACAAATCTCTCCGGTTGCTGAATTCGTCCATCAAAGTGGAACCGCACAGGCAATTGCGAAACAATTCAACAATGATTTGTTCATCATCATCAATATCTTCTTTCAGACCGCTGGAATGCCGGAGTGCTTCCGTCTGAGAGATAAAAGCTTCTACGGTTTCATACCGTTTTCCACAGGTTGAACATTTTTTTGGGAATGATAAATTAGATAATGCCTGAAGGCCTTGATACAAACTCTCATCAGCGGAACTGGTTTTGGAATCTGCCATTTTTCACCTGAAAACTGTCTGCCCGGCCTATAACACCGACCTCTCTTTACTCTACAATTTCAAGGATAACTCTTTTTTGCTCTTTTGCTGACGCACAGGATAAAATCGTTCGCATTGCCTGGGCCGTTCTGCCCTTTTTCCCTATGACTTTACCCAGATCTTCCTTGGCGACACGCAATTCTAAAACAAGCGTCTGCTGCGCTTTAATTTCCTGCACATCGACCTGATCCGGATTGTCCACCAGCGCCTTAGAAATGTATTTAATCAACTCTTTCATAGCCTGTTCTCCTTTTTTAGCTGTTCAACAATAGAAGAAATATATAAGCAGATAGTGTGCGTAATGCCATCGTTAGTCACCTTTTTGAAACGTATCCGGGAAAACTTGTTATTAGAATATCACAGCGAATAAGAATCGCAAGTGTTTTTTATTTCAGTTGTTTTTACCCGTTATGTGCAAATTGCCCGCTATTTTTGATTCTCTTCAGGTTCGGCCCAGAGAATATGATCTTTATTAATAAAAAGTGTTTTATGTTTTACCGGTGTATCAATGGTATCATGATAGACAGTGGCATTGTACAGGATTAAAAAAGATTCTCTATTGTTTGCCACCAGATCACTGAGCCTGTCATAGCCATGATCACGGTTAATATTCACCGTACCGTTGACCAGCGTGCCGTCAACCAATTTCAACCGGATAATTCGATCGCTGATTTCATTCACGCCGGGCTGTTTTTTACTCATAAAGACCTCCTTTGATGAGAATCGGTTTAATCTTATTGTTTCCACAACACTTTTCCATGGTGTTGTTATCAGAATGAATAAAACACAAAATACTGTCAAGGTTAAAATGGACGTGTCTATTTTTCTTGACATAAAAAACAAATCCTTTATTTTATGTCTCATGTTAACGTGTTTGGTATGGGATATTTTATAATTCACCCGGTAAAATATTCCTTTTTTTAGGGTGCAAAAGAGGAAACATATAGTGGTTACAAATATTACAACGTCTGCTGCTGAAACAAAAATGCTGTCCGAATCCGGATATGCTGAACCGGCGATCCAATATTATCTTGAAAAAAAATACATGGGACATATTGAAAATGCCGACCAGGTGTCTGAAAAGGTCGGATCCTGCGGGGATACCATGAAAATTTATTTAAAATTTGATGATAACAAACATATTGAGGATGTCCGTTATGAAATCAACGGTTGTGCCGGTGCCATATCAGCCGCAATGGCTGCTGTGGAACTGGTGAAAGGCAAATCGGTTGATGATGCTTTGAAGCTGACGGACGGCGATGTTTTCTCCCGCCTGGGCGGCATCCCGGAAAAAAAGCACCATTGTATCCAGTTGGCTGTTAAAACCCTTCACAAAGGTGTGAAAGAATTCAAAGGGTAAACGGAGTGATTCACATGCGCCCGTCAAACGGGCGCTGAAGTGCACAGTAATATCCGCACAAAGGAAATTGCCGCCATTTTTCATCTTATTTTCAAACCTGTGCCATGGCTTTTTGTTATTGTCTTTCTTTTCCTGCTGACCGGCTGCAGATCCTCTTCTCAGTTTCATATCAAGGACCTTGCCAAAACCGATATCAATCAAGTTACTGATATCCACAGATCCCAGTCTATTCATCTGATGAAAACACTGACACGCAAACTGTACAAAAAGAATCCCTCTGAGCTGAAAAAGGCATCCGGCCAGACCATTGACTCCCGCCTGGCCCAAATTTTTCAATGCCCGGTGACCCGAGGGTACAGGGAAATAAATTTCACAACCGGTACCGATGCCATCTTGCTTGGGTTTGACCCGCAGTTCCGGGGGGACAGAATTTTTGCCGTCATGTTCGGGCTGTATACCATGATTCATTCCTCTTACAACAGCCGGTGCGAGATGTTCATGCTTGATTATCTGAACGAACAAAGTTTATACAACAGTGCCCGGAATATTGAAATCCTGATCTGGCGGCTGAAAACCCGGAAAAAAGAAAACGGACAGCTTTATCTGTTAACCAATGGTGCTGATGGTGATATTAAAAACTTAAGCTATGAGCGCCTCTTTGGAAAATTAATTTCCCTGCAGGACACCATGGCATTAATAGTGTCCCAACGATCCGGCCGGTTAATAAAAGAAGCCGTCCATATGACCGGAATGGCCTTTTTACCCATTGGGTTTTAATCTTTTTTTACCAATTGCTTTTCAAACCGTTCAAGCTGCTCCTGATAATATTCCTTTTTGCTTTCAGCCATTTCCAGCGCTTCTCTGGCAACTGCCACGGCACTTTCAAACTCGTTGTTTGCAAACAAGGCCTCGGCATAGGTATCCAGGATATATGCCTGCCTTTGTAAAGCCACGGCCCTTTGCGCATGGGCCAGGGCGGTTTTATAATCCCGAAATGATTCATCCGGACAAGTGACCAGAAGCCAGGCAAGATTATTCAGGGCGTGAATATTGTCCGGTGCCACCTTTAACACATTTTCATAGGCTTCAATGGCTTTTTTAAACCGGGTATTGCTGTAATAGTCGCCCACCAGGACATAAAGGTCCGCATTTGCAGGATCAACTGCCAGTTCCTGAAGAAGAATCCTCTGGGTAATAAACAGTTCAAACCGTTCTTTAAGCACTCCGTAATTCATGGAATACCCGATAAAGAAAACCAGGGCAATGGCGGCAAGGTAACCGCCCATCATTTTTTTCACTCTCAGATGGTGGGCTTTGATCAGCACAGGCGCGGCCTGGCATCTTTGAAGAAACCGCACCCGCCTGCCGATGCTGAAATGATGCCAGCTGGGTTTTTCCATGGACTGTTTTGAAAAAGATGCGATTTTGTAAAATGTGGATATCAACGGCGTGGCATCCGGAACAAATTGATACAGGTGGAGATCTGCCTGGCGTTCAAAATTTCGCATGAAAAATCCAAAAATATATCTGAAATATAAAATAAAAATAGCGATCAATGCCCCGCTGAACAGAACAGGATGTGCTGTGGATTTGTCTATACCGATGATTTCAAAAAACTGGTAAACAGGTTCAAAAGTATACAGCAGAATCATGATGGGTTCAAAAAAAACAAAATTGCACGCAACAAACCCAGCAAAAAAAAGAAGATAAAAAAGCATGTGATGTCTTTGAACATGGCCGATTTCATGCATCATCACCGCTTCGAGTTCCTCACGGTTCAATGAGTTAAGCAGCGCCGGTGTGACCAGAACATACCTGAACCGGCCAATTAGCCCCATCACCCCTGCGGTGATCATGGCACCGCCGAATAATTCCCATAACAGAATATCCGAATATGCCATCCCGGTTCTTTTGCAGATCTGTTCGATCCGGGTCCGGGCTTCCCCGGGGGCAAGGGATTTGCAGTTCCAGATTTTTTTGATGAATACCGGCCCGAAAACCGCAATAGCAACCAGAAAAACAGCAATGTATCCTGCCTCCCCTGCCGGGCTTTTTAAAACGGTTTTCAGCGGCTGCCAGGGTAAAAATCCAAGCAGGTCCGCTAGTATGGAAATCACAAACCAGGGCAGCAGTGCGGGCAGGGAAAATGAAACATTGGAGAGAATAAAACTGCGTTTGGAAACCGCCCCTGCAAAAAAGTTCTTCTGGACCTTGTAGGCTGAGGCCCAGATTACAATCAGATAAAAGACAAACAAAGAAAGAAAGATAACGGCTTTAATCGTTGGAATGCGATTTAAGAAGGGGACACCGTCAAACAGGGTATACAGCTTGAATCCATAAATATTAACGGCAAAAACGATCAATGCCAGAATTGAAAGCCGGTTAATGGTAATGCCGACCCGGTGATCAATATGCACATGATCAAATTCTGCCGTTTTCCGGATCAATCGCTGAAAAGAAAGCCGGCAGACCAGAATATAGGTGACACTTAAAAGAAGCGTGTTCAGCATGTCGCTATGGTTCATGGTTATGCCGGGATCAAAAAGGCCTGAACTGGTATAGATCACCAGGGCAATCAAAAAATATAAAACATTTGCAAACATTTACAATACTCCGTCTGCGGCAAATGCGCTGAGAATGATCCAGGTCTTTACATCAAATTTGACAGAAGTGTCATTTAAAAGGCCGGCTGCCGTCTTCCGGGTGGCAAATACGACTTCAATCTCTTCAGAGGCTTCATTATTCAGACTGGTCGGCTCTCCTTCACATTCTACGTACAAAAGGCTGACCGATTCATCTGTCAGGCCGGAAGACGAATAAACAGCAGGGCTTTTTTTAAGAACCCGGGTCATGGTCAATCCGGTTTCTTCAAACAATTCCCTTTTCCCTGCCTGTTCCACCGTCTCACCCCTGTCCACCAGCCCTGCTGGAAACCCGTACTGAATGCCGGCCAGTGTCAGCCGGAATTCCCTGATCAGTACCAGCTGCTTTTTCCGGACATGGTATGGGACAATAACAACCGCATCCGGAATTTGAACGTCTCTTTCAAGGGGATTTTCACGGAGGGACCGGGAAGCAAACACCCACTCTTTTTTATTATCCTTTTGATCCTTATACTGGATGGCAAACAGATTGAGAAACCGACGATCTGTAATTTTTTTCACACAATTGATAATCATATCCGCTCCTTGACAGACAATAAGCACGCAAGCTGGAAATACTACCCGAATAAATGGTTTTTTTCAACACATGGGCCTGAATTGAAAATACAGGTTTTAGTTCTTGAAAAAATCCAAGAGTGTGCTACAACTTTGTTAGCATATTCCTGTTTAGCTTTTTTTACACTGTTCAGGCAACCATTACCTGAACGGATAAAACCACCAACGGTCAAGCAGCATACGGCCTTTAAATTTTAATGATCTTTACATTGAAAAGGGAGGGTTCTGATGAAAAAAAGCACGAGCAACTTATTTTTATTTTTAATCGTTTTATGTTTTGGGGTTACCTTTTTTCTGGTAAGCGGATGCGGCGATGCCCAAAAAGAGGCCCAACTGCAAAAACAAGTTTCCGAGCTGAAACAACAACTTGCTGACATGGAAAATGAAAAACCCGCCATGGCCGCCCCCATGGCCGAAAAAAAGAAAATGCTGGATATCGTAAAAGAAAAAGGGTTTATCCAGGTCGGGGTGAACGGCAGTGTGTTCGGTTTTGGAAAAGCAGATGAAAACGGTGTCTGGAAAGGCCTGGATGTCGATTGTGCAAGAGCTCTTTCTGCAGCCATTTTCGGAGATCCTGACAAATTAAAATTTACACCGCTGACAGCAAAAACAAGATTTACCGCCCTTCAGTCCGGTGAGATTGATGTTCTTTACAGAAACTGTACCCAGACCCTGAGCCGGGACACCTCCCTGGGACTTGATTTTGCTGCTGTGAATTACTATGACGGCCAGGGCTTTCTTGTTCGCAAGGACCTGGGTGTAAACAGTGCAAAGGAACTAGACGGTGCCTCGGTCTGCGTTCTTCCCGGGACCACCACGGAAATGAACGTGGCTGACTTTTTCAGATCAAACGGCCTGAAAATGAGCCCTGTGGTTATTGAAAATACAGCTGAATTAAACAAAGCTTTTTTTGCAGGCCGTTGTGACTGCCTGACCTCTGATGCTTCTCAACTGGCCGGACAGCGCGCCGTATCTCCAAACCCGGACGACTATAAAATCCTTCCAGAAATCATCTCAAAAGAGCCGCTGGCCCCGGCTGTCCGGCATGGCGACAACCAGTGGAAAGATATTGTCAACTATTGTTTCCTGGCCACGGTCAATGCCGAAGAACTGGGCATTACATCTGAAAACGTGGACCAGATGCTGAACAGCGAAGATCCGAAAATCAAACGGTTCCTGGGCGTTACCGAAGGAAACGGCAACGCCCTGGGCCTGGATGAAAAATTTGCCTATAATATCATCAAAATGGTGGGCAACTATGGAGAAATCTTTGAAAGAAATGTTGGTGTGAATACTCAACTGGGGATTGAAAGAGGTCTTAATGCACTCTGGACAGACGGCGGATTAATGTACTCTCCTCCGTTTAAATAATTCAAACCCCGATATAAGACCGTGGTAAGCACTGCAGGGTGAGGTCTCCGCCTCACCCTGCGGACGAATGCGAAAAAACCGCAGGGACAAGGGTATTGAATAAAAAATGAAAGATTCAGACAATATTTCCTTCTGGTACGACCCGGATAAACGCGCTGTCATTTACCAGATTTCAGCGGCTGTCCTATTCATTCTTGTGGCCTGGTATCTGATCAGCAACACAATGACGAATCTTGAAAAACAGTCCATTGCCACTGGATTCGGTTTCATGAATAATGAAGCGGCCTTTGAAATCGGCGAATCCCTGATTGAATACTCGGCTGCCGACCGATACCTTAAAGCCCTTTTTGTCGGATTTCTGAATACTTTACAGGTCTCATTTATCGGTGTAGTGCTGACGGTTGTTTTAGGAACGCTTATTGGCGTTGCCAGGTTGTCAAAGAACTGGCTGATCAAAAAATGCGCAACCGTTTATATTGAAATATTCCAGGATATTCCCGTTCTTTTGCAATTGTTTTTCTGGTATGCCTTTTTTTATGAAATGCTGCCGTCACCCAAAAAAGCAATTAATTTCTTTGACAGCATATTTTTATGCAACCGCGGACTTATTTTTGGTGTTCCAGCAGCGCACCCGGTTCATAAAATCATGCTCATTGCCGGTATTGCCGCCTGCATCTTCATCTTTTTTTTAAAAAAATGGGCCAAGAAACGGCAGGATGCCACAGGCAGAATTTTCCCACTGCTCCCGGTATCCATCGGCCTGTTCCTTGGTCTTCCGCTGGTCTGCTGGATTGCTGCAGGCGCTCCCACCCAAATGGACATACCTGTTTTAACCGGATTTAACTTTAAAGGTGGGATGTCCATCAGCCCTGAATTTGCAGCCCTGCTTTTAGGCCTGGTATTGTATACGGCCGCCTTTGTCGCAGAAGTGGTCCGTGCCGGTATCCAGTCCGTGTCCAAAGGCCAGACAGAGGCAGCCATGGCCATTGGCTTAAAACCCGGCCAGGTATTAAACCTGATTATCCTGCCCCAGGCATTACGGGTCATTATTCCGCCCTTGACCAGTCAGATGCTCAATTTAACAAAAAACAGTTCTCTTGCAGTTGCCATCGGCTATCCGGATTTTGTCTCGGTTGCAGGGACGGTCATCAATCAGACAGGACAGGCCATTGAAGGAGTTATGCTTATCATGATCGTCTATCTTTTCTTCAGCCTGTCTACTTCTGCATTTATGAACTGGTACAATAAAAAAATGAAGCTGGTGGAAAGGTGATCATGGAACCAGTGGCTGACAAGAAAAAGCAATCCGTGATAAAACCGCCGATAACAAATATCGGGTTTATCGGCTGGGTGCGTGAAAACCTGTTCAGCACACCCCTGAATACAGTATTAACCTTGATAATCCTGGCCGTCCTCTGGTTTTCAATACTCCCGTTTATCAAATGGGCCCTGATCGATGCCTGCTGGTCTCCCAAGGCAAACTGCAGAGAAGCCGGGGGTGCCTGCTGGTCTGTGATTACAAGCAATTATAAAATTATTCTGTTCGGCTTTTACCCGCAAACCATTCTCTGGCGGCCCGTCACTGCCATTGTTCTGCTGGTGATCCTTCTGGTCATCAGCCGGAACAGGAATTTCTGGACAGCCTGGCTGGGATACGGCTGGCTGGCTGGACTGGTCATCATGGGTACGCTTTTAAAAGGAGGGATCTTTGGTCTGGAACCGGTTGATATCCAGCAATGGGGCGGATTGATACTGACCCTGCTTCTGTCCGTGTTCGGTTTAACAGCGGCTTACCCGCTGGGTATCATCCTTGCACTCGGGCGGCAGTCCAGGATGCCGGTCATCAAAACCTTTTGTGTTTTTTATATTGAACTGATCCGGGGCGTTCCCCTGATCAGCCTGCTGTTCATGTCTTCAGTGGTTTTCCCGCTGCTGCTTCCCGAAGGGGTTACCATCAATGCTATTTTACGGGCTCAGGTGGCCATCATCATGTTCACGGCAGCCTATATTGCTGAAGTGGTCAGGGGCGGCCTGCAGGGCATGAATAAAGGTCAGTTTGAAGCTGCGGATTCCATTGGGCTCAATTATGCCCAGACCATGAGGCTGATCATCCTGCCCCAGGCATTAAAAATTGTTATCCCGCCATCGGTCAGCATTCTGATCTCAGCATTTAAGGATACGTCTCTGGTTGTGATCATCGGGTTATACGATTTATTGAAAACAACCCAGACAACATTATCAGAACCCCGGTGGATGGGTTTTTCAGCAGAAGCCTATATTTTTATTGCCCTGATCTATTTTATCTGCTGTTTTTTCATGTCCAATTACAGCCGGAAACTTGAAAAAGAACTGGATACCGGTCTTGAACAATCATAATTAACCTAAATTAAAACAGATAAGTGATGATTCATGAATCCAGAAAATGCAAAAAAAAATGATGTATCGCAGGCAAATACCATAATCAAAATCATTGACATGCATAAATGGTATGGCGATTTTCATGTCCTGAACAATATAAATCTTGATGTTAAGAAAAGTGAACGTATTGTTGTCTGCGGGCCGTCCGGATCCGGAAAATCAACCCTTATCCGGTGTATCAACCGGCTGGAGGAACATCAGAAAGGAAAAATTATCGTTGACGGCATTGAGCTGACCAAAGATCTAAAAAATATAGAAAAGGTCCGCTCTGAAGTGGGGATGGTGTTCCAGCATTTCAACCTGTTTCCCCATTTAACCATTGTTGAAAATTTAACCATCGGTCCGATCTGGGTCCGCAAAGTTCCCAAAAAAAAAGCTGAAGAAACCGCCATGTATTATCTTGAGAAAGTACAGATTGCCGAACAGGCCAAAAAATTTCCCGGCCAGTTGTCCGGTGGTCAGCAGCAGCGGGTGGCCATTGCCCGCAGCCTTTGCATGAAACCCAATATCATGCTGTTTGATGAACCGACATCCGCCCTGGACCCGGAAATGGTAAAAGAAGTGCTTGAGGTCATGATCAGTCTGGCCCAGGATGGAATGACCATGATTGTAGTGACCCATGAAATGGGGTTTGCAAAGAGTGTTGCCCACAGGGTTTTATTTATGGATGAAGGAGAAATTATTGAAGAAAATGAGCCGGATGAATTTTTTAACAATCCTCAAAGTGACCGGACAAAACTCTTTTTAAGCCAGATTCTCTAACCGCATGAAATCAGGGAATTGAGCCATCCTGAAAAGCTAAACTTCACCAGATTAACGAAATATCACCACCATTCAATACCTGCCGGTTGGTGATGTTTTTGACACATCAAACCAAATATTTGACGACTTTTGATCTATGCAACCCCTTTAAAAATTATATGAACAGCCCTGTTGAATCCTGCATAACGCCATGATGAATGTACGGCAGATGCTGTTTGTGCTTCAATGCAAAATTTTAATAAATTCAATGCAGGTGCCGATAAATTTATTTTTAAGGAACATTTTTTGCATCTTTTTTAAATAAATTGCATATAAACCTTAGGATTTCAGAACTGGATAGGATGCGAATACGGGCAGACAGAATAAAAACCATACATGAAATCACAGAATGATTC
This sequence comes from Desulfobacteraceae bacterium, assembly GCA_050293905.1. Lineage (GTDB taxonomy): Bacteria > Desulfobacterota > Desulfobacteria > Desulfobacterales > Desulfobacteraceae > Desulfobacula. The sequence continues at coordinate 17,243 of JBNKNP010000330.1, forward strand.
TTGAAAAAACAATGCCTGTCTGTTAAATTACGAGGTTTCCATATTTTAACAGGATACACTTTTACAGGAAAAACAAATATGATCAACGTTGCCATAGCAGGAGCATCCGGTTACACAGGTGTAGAACTTGTTAAGCTGATATCCAATCATCCTGAAACGAATCTGTCTGCGGTGACATCCACCCGCTATGAAGGAAAACCATTAACAGACATCTTTCCTTCCCTGCACGGATTTGAATCTGTGATCTGTGAACGGCTGGATGCCAAAGCCCTTTCCAAAAAAACAGATGTTGTATTTCTGGCATTGCCGCACAAAGTTTCCATGAATCATGCGCCGGCCTTTTTGGAAGAGAATGTAAAGGTAATCGATCTTTCAGCCGATTACCGGTTCAGCGATGCCGCAGCTTATGAAGCTGCCTACCAGGAACATACATCCAAACATCTTTTAGAGCAAAGTGTCTACGGGTTGAGCGAAATATACCGGGATCAGATCAGACAGGCATCCCTGATCGGCAACCCGGGGTGTTACCCCACCAGCATTCTCCTGCCGCTTATTCCCCTGGTAAAGGAAAAACTGATTCATCCGGATCCTGTTATCTGCGACTCCAAATCAGGTGTCAGCGGAGCCGGACGGTCATTGTCCCTGACTACCCATTATTGTGAAGTCAATGACTCATTCAGTGCATATAAAATCGGCAAC
>JBNKNP010000331.1:0-4636 GCA_050293905.1 Desulfobacteraceae bacterium
GTTCATGAGGGATGACAGGATCTGCGGCCATGAAGCAGACTATGCCAAAATAAATGCCTCTGTAACGGCCATGCCAAAGGTCGGCCTGAATCCCTATGCGCTCGGCATGCGTCTGTTTCAACATATCAAGGACATGGAAGATAAAGGCTGTTATTCGTTTGATTACAGGTTCCTGCAGGATGAAGTAAAAAAGAAAAAATATGATCAATCTAAAAATACCGGCGATGATTATATTTTAAAAGTTCGTGAAAATTTTAATGATTTTACGTTCATCAATACCTTTGTGGACCAGGAATTTCTCACGGCCCACGATCTGTTTGTTACAGGCACTCGTTTTAATCAGCAGCGGATGTCCATGGAGTATTATATCAAATCCAAAAAGGCCCAGGACTATAAGCAGATGGTCATTGATACCCTTTATCATCCGCCCGTAATAAATGTTGAGCCTGCAAACAGCAAAAACGGCGTGTTATATCTGAATCACCTTTTTGAGAACAAACCCTTGAAAACAGACTATATTGAAAATACCATGATCGGTATTGAATATTTATGGGGCGGACCGGTTCATCTTGAGACCAGTGAGCCTTTTACGGCAGGACCGGGAACCGGAGCGCGTCCCAATTTCTGGGACCCGGCATCCCAGCCGGCTACTCCCCCAAAGCCGCAAAGTGTTAAATGGAAGCGCATGCTTTATGTGATGGAGAACCGTAAACTTCATAAACGGGAGCTGTGATTCGCTATGGGAAAAAAACTTATGGATTCGTCACCTGTTGATCATGCCCTGAACCTGCTGGATAAAAACATTACAGATTACCAGCGACTGAAACCTGTCCCTTTTAACAGTTTTCTATCGATTCTGACTGCCAATCCCAGCCAGGTACTGCGAAATATTTTTCAAGCCTTTCATGATATGGTTAAAAGTCATGTGGATGAGCTTGAAGAGACCATTTCCGGGGAAAAAAACAAGCTGGCCTTTACCAAATATGACTGTTCCCGGCTTTTTGTGGAGGATTCAGATAATCCGTATTTTACAGATATGCTGTTTGCCAACCGGTTCATGAAGCAGATGGAATATCTCCGCCACGGTGCCCAGCAGAATCAGATATATATATTTTACGGACCCCACGGCTGCGGGAAAAGTACCTTCCTGAATAATCTGCTGAAAAAATTTGAGATTTATGCCAACACGGAAGAAGGGCGGCGGTATGAAATTGTCTGGCGCCTGAATATCAAAGAACTTCAGGAAAAAGACACGTCCCTGACCGTGTCTGCATTTGAAAAACTCATTCATTATGTTGAAAATAAAGATAATGACCGCTTAAAAGACCAAAGCAGTGAAGAACTTTTTATTGAAAAAGACAATGAATATCTTGAAATCCCCTGTATTTCCCATGACAATCCGTTTCTGATCATTCCAAAGGACCAGCGCAGAATCGTTCTGGATGAGCTGATCAAAAACGATGAATTCAAATGGCGGCTCTTTACGGAAAAAGAATACGAGTGGGTATTCAATGAAGATGTCTGTACGATCTGCTCTTCAATTTACCAGGCACTTCTGGAACGTCTGGGGAATCCTTCGGATGTGTTTGATATGCTGTACGCCAGACCCTATTATTTCAATCGCCGTCTGGGAAGCGGGATCAGTGTATTTAATCCGGGTGACAGGGCCCTGAAAATGAATATCCTTTCCAACGAGATGCTGCAGAACAGGATCAATGTTCTTTTCCAGGACAGTAACCTGATAAAGTATTTGTATTCGCGTTTTGCAAAAATCAACAATGGGATTTATGCCCTCATGGACATTAAAGCCCACAATATTGAACGTATGGTAGAACTTCACAATATTATCAGTGAAGGACTTCACAAGGTGGATGATATTGAAGAGCGGGTGGATTCATTATTTTTTGCGCTCATGAATCCTGAGGATAAAAGAAGCATCCGGGATTTCCCGTCGTTTGAAGACCGGATTCAGTATATTGATATTCCCTATGTTCTTGATGTAAAAACCGAAGTTAAGATTTACAACAATATTTTCGGTCGTCATATCGAAGGCAGTTTTCTGCCCATGGTTCTGGATAATTTTGCCAGAATCGTTATCTGTACCCGGTTGGGCAAAAAATCCCAGGCACTTGCTGAATGGATTAAAACACCGGCCAAATATAAGAATTTCTGCGATGATCAGCTGATATTGTTAAAAATTGAACTTTTTTCCGGCAAAATTCCAAAATGGCTGGAAGAAGATGATGTAAAAGCTCTGGATACACCCATGTTGAATAAAATTATCGCTGAATCGGAAATTTATGGAAAAGAAGGGCTGTCCGGCAGGGATGCCATTAAAATTTTTGACCAGTTTTATTCAAAGTATGCCAAAGAAGACCGGTTGATTAATATGCCTGATCTGTGTACCTTTTTTGCCAAGATAGACGCCCAGCCCATGCGGATGATTCCCCAGGGTTTTCTTGAATCCTTACTTAGAATGTATGATTACAGTATCCTGCAGCAGGTGAAAGAATCTTTGTATTATTACAATGAAGAGCAGATTGCCAAGGATATTAAAAATTATATCTCCGCCGTAACCAATGAAATTGACTCCATTGTCCATTGTCTTTTTACAAAAGAAGAACTTCATGTGACGGAAGCCTTTCTTGAGAGCATCGAAAACCGACTGCTTTCAGAAGATATGGATAAAAAACGAAGGCAGGAAATCAGAAATGAAGTGTTAAAAGAATATACCACCCGGACGCTGACCCATGAAATTATGATCGAAAATAAAAACATCACCGAGACCCGGTTATTTGAATCTTTGTATGACAGGTACGTTCATAATCTTAAAAAACGTGTGCTGGAACCGTTTATTGAGAATGAAAATTTCAGAAACGCCATCAAGGATTTTGATACGGACAAATTCAAAGCCCATGACAAGCGCATTAAAAAAGATGTTAAATTTTTGCTCGACAACCTGTCCAAAAAATTCGGCTACACTACCCAGGGCGCTAATGAAGCCTGTATCTATGTCATAGACAATGATCTGGCCAATAAGTTCAAATAGTCTTTGGCTGGTTTTATTACTTGATAATTTTTCTTGTTTGCTTTACATCAGGACCATGTTTTTTCCTCGAACAGACAAAAACCCCGTCTTATAGTTGATGGTCCGACAATGAAAATCAATCCGTTTATCAAAAAGATCTCAGCAATTGACAACAGTGTTGTCATTGCTCCCACTGATGGCTCTCATAAAGCCTATTTAACGGCAAAACTGTTTGATTCCTTGAATACATCGGTTGTGATCATTGTATCGGACCAGAAAAAAGCATTAAAATTTTTAGAAGATCTGGTCTTCTTTTTGCCGGATAAAAAAGACAGGATTGTCTTTTTTCCAGGGTATCATATCCTGCCTTTCAAATCATTGAGTTATCACAAAGAAACCAGCACGGACCGGCTGGCGGTATTGTCAAAAATTTTGAATTCCAACACCCGTCCGTTGATCATCTTAACAGCCATAGACACGATTCTTCAAAAAATAATCCCTAAAAAAAATCTGGATGCATATTCGGAACTTGTCATGACCAATGAGGAAATCAACCGGGATGAATTGATACAAAAACTTGAGGCAGGCGGATATACCAAAACATCCCTGGTGGAGGATCCCGGCGAATATTCAGTCCGCGGAGATATCCTGGATGTTTTTTCACCCGGGGAAAATGATCCGGTGCGCATTGAATTTTTTGGTGATCTTGTTGAATCCATCCGCAGTTTTTCCCCCTATTCACAGCGGGGGATAAAAGAAATTTCAGATACGGTTATCATTCCGGCAACCGAGGCGGTTCTGTCCCGGAACGATCTTCCCCATATCCTTGCCCGGCTCAGACATGCCGGATCTCTTGCAAAGATCGGTTCAGCAAGGATCAGGGAGTATGTTCAGGAAACCAGGGAATTCGGACGGTTTCCAGGTATTGAGAGCATGCTTTCCATTGTTTATGAAGACCTGGATACGTTTTTCGACTACCTGCAACCCAAAACGCTGATTATTTCAGATCTGCCGGATGAACTTGAAACTAACGCAATGGACTTTCAAAACAAAGTGGCACTCAATTATCAAACGGTTGCCCAGGAAAAAAAATTGTGTGTACCCCCGGAATCCATATATCTGAAATGGCCGAATTTGGTATCACTCATGGCGCCGTTCAAACAGACCGCTTTCCAGGCGCTGAATCTTTCGGGCATAACACAGGATTGTGATAAAACCATCTGTGTTTATGATTATGATGATAATTCTGATCTGTCCTTTTCCCTGAAGAGGGAAGGGGTAAAAGAAAATATTTTAAGACCTTTGGTGGACTGGTTTTCAGATCATCGGAAAAATCAGCGGCATATCCTGTGTGTGCTGAATCAGGACTCCCAGGTCAAGCGGCTGCTCTCTTTGCTCAAGCCGTATGGCATTGAACCGGTACCCTGCAAATCCTTTTCAATTAAAAAAACATTCAAACCCGGATTGAACTATATTACAGGCCGCTTGTCGTCCGGTTTTGTACTCGAAGAAGACAGCCTGGCCATTGTCACTGAAGATGAAATATTCGGCCAAAAGAGAATCCGGCGCCAGAAAACATCCAAGAGAGACTTAAAAGCCCGGTTTATC
>JBNKNP010000332.1:0-2171 GCA_050293905.1 Desulfobacteraceae bacterium
AACTCATTTATTTTCTTTTTTTATTTTAAATCAATTTTAATGTTGACAAATAACGACTTGTTTTGTAGTCATGACAACAATTAACCTGACTTATAGTTTTTAATCGGATAATGAAAGGACGTTATCAATACGCTAACACCCCCCATCTCCTTGGCATGCATTATCCCGCAGCCTGTTTTGTCCTGACCCTGACAAAACAGGCTGCAATCATTTTGCGGCATATGCTTTTTGGGGCCTTCCACACGGTTTTCAAAACAAGTTTTCCCTTGATTTTCATTTCAAAACGTTTAAAATAGAATAACTTTATCTGAATGCTAATAATGGAATAAATTTATTAAAAGGGAAAAATTGACAATGAAGAAAATATCTCAAGGAGCGGCTGGGCTGTTTAAAACCTTTGAGAGCAAGGCCAACGGGACTGTTTTCACTCTTTTAATCCTCAATTTGTTAAGTATGATCTGTCTGGGTACAGGCATTTTCTTATCCGAGAACAGCAAAATATTTATCATTGCCGGCATCGTCATTTTCATCATTGCCGTTATAATGGGCTTTTTGTTTTTAACGCTGTTGAAAAGCGGCATTAACGATGCAACAGATGAGGTTCTGGAACTTTTTTCTTCAAATGCCTCTGGGGGACAGGCGGATTTATCCAAGGTAAATAAAGAATTCAGGCATGCGGAAGCATTAAAAATCAGCGAAAAGTATGAAATTTTCCTGTCAAGCATCAGAAAGCTGATCGATGATATTCGTGCCATTGATATTGATATCGCCATTGACGCTACCCAGTTAGCTGCCACTGTCATTGATACTGCCAATAAAACAGCGGAACAGCGTGAATTGTCAGAGGTGGTTACGGCTGCAAGCAACGAGGCGAACAGCGCCATTGCAGAAGTGTCTGAAAATGCCCAGTATGTTTCTGAAAAAACGACGGACAACCTGGCCATGGCAAAAAAATCCTATGAAGAACTGATGGATGTCACTAAAAAAATAGCAAAAATACATGAGACCGTCTCTTCTTTTATAAATACTGTTGAGGAACTGGGCCAGAGTTCAGCCACCATCCTGGGAATTGTCAATATCATTAACGGTATATCCGAACAGACCAACCTGTTGTCTTTAAACGCCACCATTGAGGCAGCCCGGGCAGCCGAACACGGCAAGGGATTTGCCGTTGTCGCAGAAGAGGTGCGCGAACTTTCCCGGAGCATCAAGCCGGCCACCGAAGAAATCACAACCAACATTAACTCCATGATTTCCATTGTTAAACGGACCCAGACAGAAACCACTGAAATTCTGCAATATTCAAAAGAGACAAACCTGGTTGTGGGCAAGGCCACTGAAAATTTTCAAACCATGATCACTGACTTTGAAATGACCGATGATCAGCTCATGAAAATAGCTGCTGCCATTGAGGAATTGTCCACAAACAACAATGAAATCACGCACAAGGTTGAAGATATCAACAGCCTGAGTCAGAATATTGCAGAGGAAATGGAAAAATCCAAGATCTCTGTCAATACTTTGAATAATGTGACTGAAAAGATGCTGGGTATGGTTTCAAGTTTTAAAACCGGGGATGGCAAATTTGACTGGCTGATTGAAAAAGCAACCGAAGCCAGGGACGCTTTCCAGCAAGAGATACAAAAAATTTCAGACTCCGGGATCAATGTATTTGACACAAACTACCAGAAAATTCCCAACACAGAACCTCAAAAACTGTCAGCAAGCTATACCAGTGCTTTTGAAAGCCAGATGTGTCCCCTCTATGATGAGCATAAAAGAAGGATACCCAACACGATTTATGTGATAGCAATTGCAAGGGACGGTTATCTGCCTGCCCATCATACCGAGCTTTCCCAGCCCATGACCGGCGATCCCAAACGGGATCTTTTATTCAGCCGCCATATGCGGATGTTTCAAACGCTTGAAATGGAAATCAAGCGCTCGCATACCGAAGAACTGCTCCTTCAGACCAACATGCGGGATACCGGCGAGATCATCAATGACCTTTCTCTCCCCATTTATATTAACAACAAACACTGGGGTGCCCTGATCATGGGATTTGATCCCAAAGCAATGTTTACCGATTAGAATTTCCGCGTTTTTTTTAGATAAGTACACTTTCTGAAACGCTTTTATTCTCAGTTGATGCGGTTTCAGGTCTGAACTTC
>JBNKNP010000333.1:0-3859 GCA_050293905.1 Desulfobacteraceae bacterium
CATTGTCAATACGCTGGAAACGATCAGGCCGGTAAATGCACCAATCATGTATATTTCTCCGTGGGCAAAGTTTATCAGCTCAATAATGCCGTAAACCATGGTATATCCCAGTGCAACCAGTGCATAGATACTGCCCCGGGTCAGCCCCCCCAATAAAAGTTTTAAAAAATATTCATGATCCATCTCAACCTGCTTTGTATTTAGAGTGTCGGCGCATTGTTTTTTGCCTGACTGAAACAGGGGGCAGGCATCGGATGCCTGCCCCCCGCCGTCACGATATGCAATTTTGATGTCAAAAGAGGATTATTTTTGTTCGACAAATTCTCCATTGGTCACTTTATAGACTGAAAAACCGATCCCTGTGGCATCTCCTTGTTCATCAAACTTGATTTTTCCAAGAGGGGTGTCAACATATTCGGTTTTCAACGCGTGAACAATCGCGTCATAGTCAGTGGAACCGGCTTTTTCAATGGCGTTGAGCAGGGCCAGCGCAGCTGCATAGGCCGCATCATAGAACGCACCCGGATCTGATCCGAATTTTGCCTGGTGCTCTTCTTTTGCCATTTTGGCCATGGGGTTGTCTGAAATGTCCATGGGGCCTGTGGCATAAACGCCTTCTGCATATTCACCGGCTACCTTGATGAAGGTATCATCTTTCACGCCGTCTGCACCCATGAAAAGGGCATCCATTTTCTTTTTGCGCATCAATGTAACGATCTTGGATGCTTCAGGATGATATCCGCCCCAGACAACCAGTTCGGGTTTGATCCGTTCAATTTTGGTTACAATTGCGGAATAGTCAACTGCACCCGGGGTGACCCCTTCAAACAGGGATACGGTCACACCTTCATCTTCAAAATATTTTTTGGCAAGCTCGGCCTGTCCTTTTCCGTAATCTCCTTTATCATGAAGAATGGCAACATTTTTTACGTTCAGGGTCTGGGTGGCAAACTTGACCTGGAGCTGTGCCTGTTTGGCATCATGGGGAATGGTTCTGAAAAAGTTGGGATAGTCGCCGGACAATGTCAGATCCGGGTTGGTGGCAGAGGGCGACATGGCAACGATTTTTGCTTCCTTGTAGATTCCCATGGCTGCCTTGGTCGCACCTGAGCAGATGTGACCGAGAACGACATTGACACCGTCGGAAACCAGTTTGGTCGCTGTGTTCCCGGCAACTTCAGGTTTGCAGACATCATCTTCAACCAATAGTTCAACCGGTCTTCCGAGTACGCCGCCGGCGGCATTGATTTTCTCAACTACCAGTTTTGCTGCATTGACAGACGGAATGCCGTAAGACGCAAGATCGCCTGAATGGGCACCTGCCACCCCTAATTTAATTGGTTCAACAGCTTTTGTTTCAACCGCTTTTTCCTCAACCGCCTGTGCTTTTTCTTCATCTGCTTTTTTCCCGCATGAAAAAATTAAAAAAGCAGACAGCAAAATGACAAGACCTAATAATAGTTTTTTCATAATTCATACCCCTTTTTTTGATAACTGGTTAAAACTGCATTACTACACCTTTGATTATTATGATTCGCAACTATAAAAAGAAGACTTTTTATAGTCAAGAAAAATGATAAGATTATCCAACGGCTTTAAAATGGCAGGTGAAATGCCTTAAAAATTTTGTCTGGTATATAATTTCATATCCCGGAATATCATCCTTGTTTTCCCAGACTTTTTTAATCACTTCGATCAGGTAGTCAAAATGACTCTGGGTATAGACCCGCCGCGGAAAGGCAAGCCTTACAAGTTCCAGGGGTGATGCGGTTTCATTGCCGTTCTTGTCAATACTTGCGAACATGACACTGCCAAGTTCCACACCCCGGATACCGCCTTCAATATACAGGGCATTGACAATACCGATGCCCGGATATTGGAGGGACGGAACATGAGGCAGTATTTTTTTTGCATCCAAAAAGGCAGCATGGCCGCCGGCCGGGCGCACCATGGGGATATTGAGCGCTTCCAGCCGGTCACTGATATACTTTACCGTCGCCTGCCGGTATACCTGGTAGTCATATTCCAGGGCTTCCATCAATCCAACGGCAATGGCTTCAAGGTCCCTGCCGGCAAGTCCGCCGTATGTGGGAAAACCTTCTCTTAAAATTAAAAGGTTCCTGAAACTTTCAGCCCAATTATCATCATTGCAGATTAAAAAGCCCCCGATATTGGCCAGCCCGTCCTTTTTACAGCTCATGGTTGCGGCATCTGCATAAGAAAACATCTCTCTTGCAATATCGATCAGACTTTTGTTTTCATAGTCTTTTTCCCGTTCTTTTATAAAATAGGCGTTTTCCGCCATCCGGCAGGCATCAATAACCAATGGGATGCCGTGCTGTTTTAAAACAGTCTTTGCAGTCCGGATATTTTCCATGGAAACCGGTTGTCCGCCGCCGGTATTGTTGGTCACCGTAATCATGGCAAAGGGGATTTTTTTCCTGCCGTGTTTGGCAATGCAGTGTTCTAATTGTTCAATGTCCATGTTTCCCTTGAACGGGGATGTATCAGATGTGTCAGCCCCTTCTTTGCACAGCAGGTTGAGTGCAATCCCGCCCACAAATTCGATGTTGGCCCGGGTGGTATCAAAATGGGAGTTGTTCGGGATAATCTGGCCTTTTTTGACCTGGGTCCGGGCGAGAATCCCTTCGGCCGCCCTGCCCTGGTGGGTGGGAAAAATGTGTTTCATGCCGGTGATATCGCGGACCGTTTTCTCGAATTTTTTCCAGGACCGGCTGCCGGCATAGGATTCATCACCCATCATCATGGCAGCCCATTGCCGGGTGGACATGGCTCCGGTACCTGAGTCCGTCAGCAGATCAATGCAGCAGTCTTCGGCATCCAGTAAAAATACGTTGTTGTGCGCTTTTTCAAGGGCGTTGATCCGTTCCTGTCTGGAGATGATTTTAATGGGCTCGGTTGTTTTGATTCTAAAGGGTTCGATAATGGTTTTCATGCTGAATCCTTAATCTTATAAAATTTTTTATTACAAAGACCGGAGTGCGGTTTCCATGCGGTCCAGTCCATTTTTCAACAAAGATTTCGGACAGCCGAAATTCAGCCGTACATATCCTTTGAGACCGAAATATTCACCATCGGACAGGCCCACACCTGCCTTTTCAAAAAAAGCTGCAGGATATTCCATCCCGGTTCGGGAAACGTCAATCCAGGCAAGATAGGTGGATTCAGGCCGAAGCATCCGGCATCCCTTCATCCGGTTGACCCTGTCATAGACCATATCCCGGTTGGTTCTCAGATAGGCAATCAACTGCTTGAGCCAGTCGTCACAGTATTCATAGGCAGCCTGGGCAGCAGTGAGTCCCAGGAGATTGACATCCGGGACCACACCTGCCCGATGTTTTTTAAAACGATTTCGCAAAACCGGATCCGGAATAACGGCAAAAGACGCACCCAGGCCCGGGATATTATAGGTTTTGGACGGGGCCATGAGTGTAACGGTCCGATCCTGTGCCTCTTTAGAAACAGAAGCTGTGGGGATATGGCGGTTTTGGTCGTCCAGGACAAAGTCCGCGTGAATTTCATCCGAGCAGATAATGACGTCATACTGGCGGCACAAAGAAACAAGCCGGTCGATTTCCTTTCTTTGAAATACCGTACCGCAGGGATTGTACGGGCTGCAGAACATGAACAGGCCAACGCCCTGCCTGAATGCATTTTCAAGGGATTTAAAATCAAGGGTTGCCCGCAGGTTTTCTTCAATCATGGGAACACGGATCAATTGTCTGCCGCAGTTTGAGGGAGCTGAAAGAAACGGCGGATAAATCGGCGTGGTGGTGACAACGGCCTTCCGGGGTGTGGTAAAGGCTTCGCAGGCCACATTCAGGGCACTGACCACACC
>JBNKNP010000334.1:0-11106 GCA_050293905.1 Desulfobacteraceae bacterium
GGCGGGTGGAAAAAAGTTTCTGGAAAAGCCCGGTACTGGGGGAGGACAAGTTAAGACAGCAGATGATCCTGGGACTTGAGCAGGGCAGGGATACCCTGCTGCCCCGCATCTTTTTTAAACGTTTTTTTAAGGATTTCGTAAACCAGGAGCTTTCAATAGTTTCCGAAAATACCCTGAAGATACTTGCGCATCCAAAGGCCGGTTCCATCTGTCCCCATGCGGTGAACAAACCGGTCACCCTGGTGGTGGGGCCTGAAGGCGGATTTATTGATATCGAGGTTGCAAGTTTTGAAAAAACAGGGTTTAATTCCTGTCATATCGGATCAAGAATTTTAAAAGTAGAAACAGCTGTTACGGTTTTAATTTCAAGGCTGTTTGCCTGAACCCTGAGCCAGTGGGGATTGAATCATTTTAAAGAGACAACAAAATTAATAAAAAATATAAGCTGGAAATAAAATATGAATAAAAGAAAACCGGATAAAGAAAGACAGCAGTCCTATGACAGCCTGCCGCCGAGCGTAAAAGAAAGTTTGACCGAAGAAGAAAAACAAGCCTTTCTTTTTGAGGAGCAATGGCCGGAATCATTGTTTGAAAAGCTGGATGAATTTATCATAAAAGAATAAAAACATGCTTTTTTAATATTCATAATCGGAATATTATATTTCAAATATGAATAAATTCGTTGGCAAAGATGTTATACTGAACAAGACAGTCAGGCTTTATCATCAGGATAAGGAGTGATGGAAGCACAATCGGTAAACGAGGTATTGCCATGGACAACCAATCTGGAGATAAGCTGGATTTTGAAAAATATACCCAATATGCGCTTATCCTTGAAAAAACAAAATGGGCCAGTGAGTTTTCATGGGAAAATATCCGCATCATCTGCAACTATATCCATCCGGTCAGAGCCAAAAAAGGGGCTGTGATTTTTAAAGAAGGTGCAAAAGAGCAGAGTCTTGGTATTATTGTCAAAGGGGCTGTAGATATCTTAAAACAAACCGGAACACAAGAACCCCTTAAGGTGACGACCCTGAAAAGTTCCCAGACTTTTGGAGAGATGGCCCTGATTGATGGTGAGCCCCGGTCGGCAAGCGGTGTGGCTGCTGAAGACTCCATTATTTTTTTTATATCAAAAAAGAGCCTGCTCAAATTATCCGATGATCATCCCAAGCTGGGGCTGCAGATTCTCTGGAAAATCTCCAAATTGATCAGCCAGCATTTGAGAAAAACCACGGGGATGCTGGTGGATTACATGGAAGGATAATATAAAGGGATAATATCAGGATGCGGCATTTAATGCTTCTGCATGGGTTTTTATTTTTTCCCTGGATATCTTCAGCAGTTCAAACGCCTGGGTGGGCGGTATTTGAAGACATATTTTATATCGTTCTGAAACATCTGTTATTTCTTTCCCGATTTTATCCCCATCCAGTGTAAAGTCTATATTGCACAGATCATTGGTGAACGCACAGATGTTTTTTTGAAGATCTTCAAGACTTAAGCTGTATTTATCCGTTTCCAGGTCTTTAACCGGTTTCATGGCATGGATGATGGATGACGGCAGGTTCCATTTTGATGCGATAAACCGTCCCAGTTCGTTATATGTAATTCCAATAATTGATCTTGACGCTTCGTCTCTTGTCATCTGCGTTTCATCAACAAGAATTTCGACGCTGATGAAAATATCCGGAGAAAATAGCGCGACAAGATATTGGCCAAAATCGTAAAGCATGGCACTGATCTGAATGGCCTCTGCATCTTTAAGACCGTCATCAATTGCAATATGCCGGGCAATAATGCTTCGTTGAAGGGCTTTCAGCGTTTTGTCCCTTAAAATTTTAATATTTGCAATTTCTTTCATGAATTCGTAGATTTTCAGGCTGGCGGCTGCCAGTTTTATCTCTTCGGTACCCAGGATAATCATGGCTTCGGAAATCGTTGCAACACCATTTGTGGTAAAATGTCCGTAAAAAGATGAGTTGACCAGTTTCAGCAGTTTTGTGGTCAATGCCATGTCTTTTAAAATTACGTCGGCAATGTCTCCTGCTGAAGAATATTTCATGCCAAGAATTTTATTCACATCCTGGATCTGGGTGTAAAAAGACAGAAAAGAATCATTTTCATGCATTTTTCGAAAAATGGCTTTAACAAACTGCTTGGGATCAATTTTATTGATTTTCGGCGCAGGCCTGTCGCTTGATTTTCCTTTCCCGTCCACGGTCCTGGTCAGGCCGTTAAAATCAATAATATCCAGCTCAATCCCTTGGTGGGGGGCGGCACAATCTGTCATTTAGACTCCAAACGAAAAAACAAACTTGAAAAACTGCAGTCATCAACCGTATAATGGGGCCATGATAATCTTTTTTTTAAATCTTTTCAATGGGTTTGTAAGACGGCTGTCACCAGACCCAGATTATATATAGCTGATCCTGCGATATTTTAAATGATATCATGCCAGATGATTTGAAAATTCAAATAGAAAAAAACCGGGCTGCTTTTTCTAATTATAATATGGTTAGAATGCGGGAGGCGCTGCGGTATTTTACCCCAAAAAAATTAGAGCTTTTTTTAAAAATTCCGTTTTTTCTTCACATTAATTCACCGCGGTATCCGGGCTGCATCAATACGAAAAGCAAGCCTTACGGAATATGGAATTTCAAAGAATCCGGATTTTACAAAGAAGCGGTCCGTAATAATCTTTTTCCAAAGTCGGTTATTGAAACAATCCGGGTGGACAATCCTGCTGTTATCGGTCTTTATCATATCGGCAGCCTGGGGACCTTTACCCAGTCCCTGGGATCTGATTTTGATTACTGGGTCATGATTGACAAAAAAAAGTTTTCCCGGGAACGGTATGAATCCCTGGAAAAAAAGCTGGATGCAATTGTCAATTACTGCCGGGAGAAGCATGAACAAAAAGTCAGCTTTTTCATCATGGACCAGAAAGATATTCAATTAAACCGGTATCTACCTTTCAGCAAACATGAAACCCTGACTGTTCCGAAAATTTTTTTAAAAGAAGAGTTCTACAGGACTTTTTTGATGATTGCCGGGAAAATACCGCTCTGGGCGGTTCTGCCAAAGAAAATGTCGACCGGACATTCATTTGAAATAGAATCACAGATCCGGCAGATTCTGTCACGCAATGAGGATCTGATTGATTTAGGTCAGATCAGCGCCGTACCAAAAGAAGATGTATTAAAGGGCCTCTTATGGCATATCTGCAAATCAAAGGCAGACCCGGTCAAGGCATTGATCAAGGCAACCATGATTTTTTCATATGGATTCGGGCCTGAAAAGACCCGTCTGCTGCTGTGTGAAAAAATCAAGATGGGATATTCCATGGCCGGCATTGATGATTACGATGTGGATCCCTACAAGGCACTTTTTGATCAGATCATTGATTTTCATGAACACCAGGACCCTGATGGGATAAATCTGGTTAAAAATGCCATCTTTTACAGATTGTGCGGATATCCCTATGTTAAAATGCCGGAACCCAATTCACCCAAGCGAATTCTGCTTGACCGGTATATCCGCCTGTGGAAACTCAATAAACACCAGGTTGGTAAATTATTGTCGTATACAGACTGGTCTGAATCGGAAAAACTGGTACTGGAACGTTCTTTTATCCACCGCCTGGCACAGATGTACAATGAAGCCCAGAAAAAAGCAGGCCCCCCAAAAGCGTTGATGAAAAACGACGAGAAAAGAAACTGGGTCATACTCAAGAATAAAACCAGAGAACGGCTGAACCAGGCACAAAAGAAAATAAAAGCGTGCTCAACCTTTTTAAAGCAAAAACGGGTTATCCACCTGGATATTTCTGATTCATCCGAAGTGTTTCAACTGGATCTGTTAACCAAAGCAGGTGAAAATATCAACACCATTTATCAAAGTCCACAGCTTTTATCCGTACTTGGATGGATTCTGGAAAATCAATTGTACAGCAGGCAGCGTGCGGCATTTGGGTTTAAAACGAAACGAAATTTGTTTGAATCCACTGACAATCCAGTTGATCCGGATCATGTATATCTGACCTTTTCTCCGTTAAAACCCCTGTCTGATGATTGTTTTGAAAGAGAAGCTGCCTGGTCTAAAATGCTGGTACTGCTTATTTTTGAAGGAAACCTTCTGGTCCGGGCTGAGTTGTTAACCAGCAATACCTGGGGAGAACTTTATCTGGATAAGGTTGAACTCAAATCCATGGAGAAGAGAGAAGACCAGTGCCTGGCCCTGGTCCGGCAGATGTCAGCCTATTGGGATAAGGATCTGCGGTACAGCATCTGCCAGTATGCCGTCATGCGCGATCCAAAGATTGTATATCAGATCAAAAAAGTCTATAATGAGTTTTTCGCGGAAAAGAACAGGCCGGTAAAACTCAGGACAAAACCCTATTTAGATCGACTATAGGACATAACATGGCTGATAAATCAATTCTGCTGGTAGATGATCACAACCATTCAACCCGGGACATTGAAGACATAATAAAAGAAACCGGATATGAAAATATCCTGCGGGCTGACGGAGCGGACAATGCCTGGGCAGTGATGAAAAATAAACCCATAAATTGTGTCATCTGTGCCTATGAAATGGAAGAAATGTCCGGACTTGCCCTTTTAAAGATCACCAGAAGGGAAGACGGCTTTTCAGATATTCCTTTTTTTTTAACAGATAAAGCCTTTACCAAGATGAAAGTTCTTAAAGCCGGCCAGTCCGGGGTCACGGGCCTTTTTGTCATTCCTTTTAATGGGAATGTTATCGGGGAAAAAATAAAGTCTGCCTTGAATAAAGAAGAAGATCCAGTTATTCAAAATGCCAGGCTAACCTTTGAGCAGGGCGTGAAACTTATTGAGGAAAAGGAATATGACAAGGCCATTGAAGTGTTTACCGCACTGGTCAACCAGAAGGAAAATCCGGAATATTATTTCAATATCGGATATATCCGGACATCCCAGGGCAAACATCCTGAGGCCATTGAAGCCTTTTCTAAAGCCACCCGGCTGGATAAGTTATTTGCAAAAGCCTATGAAGAAATCGGGCGGATCTATAGATTAATGGGGGATCTTTCCAAGGCTGAGGAATTCATGCATCAGGCAGCTGAAATTTACATGGATACGGATAAACTGGGTGCGGCAGAAGATGTGTTGAATGAAATCCTTGAATCGGGCACGGATTCGCTGAATGTGTTTAATACCCTGGGAGTGCTTTACCGCAAAAAAGGGAATACTGCCGTGGCCCTTGCCCAGTACAAAAAAGCTTTAAAGGTTCATCCGGATGAACCCTATATCTATTACAACATCGGCAGGCTTTACCTGGATATGAAAAAAACGGAACAGGCCAAGGACTATTTTGCACAGGCGCTTGAGAAGGATGCAGACTTTGACGAAGCCAAACAGGTGATCAAAGCCATTGATCTGGGCCTGATCTAAGCCGGATCTATGCCAGATCTACAATTGGGCGTCCTGTTTTTTTTGTTCCAGTTCCTCCCAGCGGTCATACAAAGACTGCACCGTTTCCTGGGCCTTCTTCAATTTCAGGCAGTATTCGTCCATTTTATCCCGGGTGCTGATAATATCAGGATCCTGGATCTTTGCTGAATATGTTTCAACGGCCTGTTCTGCTTCCAGGATTTCTTCTTCAATGTGATCCAGCTCATATTTATCTTTATACGAAAAGGAAGATTTCTTTTTTTGGGGAGCAGATTTCTGTGGTTTCTTTTTTTTCAGGTCCGGTGATGAAGGTGCAGTTGTATTTCGATGGGCCAGGATCTGATCGAAATTTTTAAAAAAATGGGTCGGCCTGCCCGGTTCCAGGTAGAGCATTCTATGGCAGACCCGGTTCATCAGGTAGCGGTCATGGGAAACAATGATGACAGCGCCTTCAAATAGTTGGATACTTTGTTCCAGAACTTCTAAAGAAAGAATATCCAGATCATTGGTCGGTTCATCCAGCAGCAGGATATCACAGGGTGCGAGCATGACATTGGCCAGCATGATCCGTGCTTTTTCACCGCCGGAAAGCCTGTTCACCGGCATGTCAAGCTGATCCGGCATGAATAAAAAACGTTTGGCCCAGGAGACAATATGAATAGATCTGCCCTTGTAATTGACACTGTCCGCCCCTGACGGGCTCAACGCCTGTTTGAGTGTCTGATCCGGATTGAGGCTGGAACGGGCTTGATCAAATACTGATATTTTTAAATCCTGTGCCCATTTTACCTGGCCCTGGTCCGGCTGGATTTTTTTTTCCAGTACGGATAAAAATGTCGATTTGCCGGACCCGTTTTCACCAATAACGCCCAGGCAGAATTTCGGGCCGATTTCAAACGTGATATCGGAAAACAAGGGAGTCTGTCCCATTGTTTTTTCAATTTTATAAACCTGGAGCAGCTTTTTGGTCTGCCGGCCCGTGGCGTGGAAATCTATGTCAACACGGGCGGTTTCCCTGGTTCTTTTTTTCAGGTCCATCACCTGCATTCGAAGGTCCATGGCCTGGTCAATGCGATATCTGGCCTTTGTGCTTCTGGCTTTGGGACCATGGCTGAGCCATTCTTCTTCCCGCCGCATTTTATTGGTCAATGAGTCCTGCTGTTTTTGCTGTGCAATGAGAAAATTTTCCCGTTGTTTATTAAAGTGGGTGTAATTCCCTTTAATTTTAAAATATCCGGATGGATAATATCTGCCGATTTCCATTATATTGTCACAGACATTATCAAGAAACGTCCTGTCATGGCTGACCAGGATGAATGAAAAACGTGCGGATTTTAACAGGGTTTCCAGCCACAGGATACCCTTGATATCCAGGTGGTTGGTGGGCTCATCCAGGAGCAGAATATCCGGCTGTTCGCATAAGGCGCTGATAATGGACAATTTTTTTTTCCATCCGCCGGACAGGTGTCTGCATAGGGTGTCCGGCGCGTCAAAACCGCCTTTGCCAAGTGCCCGTTGAACAATCCTGTGTTGTTCCTGATCATCAACAGCAGATGTTTCTTTTACTGTTTTATATAAAAATTTTTCAACGCTCAGATCCGGGATAAGACGATCTTCCTGTTCCAGGTAAATGATGCGGAGCCCTTTTTTGACAACCCGTTCCCCGGTATCCGGTCCAGTGATGCCGGCCATGATTCTGAGCAGGGTGGATTTACCGGATCCGTTTGAACCGACAATGCCCAGCTGTTCTTTGAATTTAAAATCAATGGAAAGATCATCGAACAGCAGGTCGTCTCCATAGGTTTTTGATATGTTTTTCAGGCTGAAAGCAAGGCTCATGAGGGAAAATGTCTATTGTTGGTTTTAAAGTTTTTGGTAAACACGGATCATTTTGATAATAAAACTGATGCACAGGGCGGCACTGATAAGGATAATAAAACTGGCTGAAAAAAAGGTCATGATAAAACTGAACGGATCATTTAACTGGTAGGCTCCCTTTAGAATATCAATGCCAAAGGCAAGAAAAAAAATGCAGACCAGTGTCATGGCCACTTGAAAAATCCACCAGGTATATCTCATAATGCGTGTAAAAGCCCTTTTTAAAAGCTGTGTCCGGTTAAAATCAGGCGCAAGTCTACCGTGTTAATCATTAAAAATCAAATCATAATATCAATAGTATGGTATAGGGTATATAATACCCGGGGATGACACAGATGCGTCAAACCAGTAAAAAAATCTTGAAGTCTGTACCGGGTTGAGTGGTATATATGACAGATTAAAATCAGATTATTAATAGCAGCTTCAGAACAGCGGAGAGCAGAATAAAATGAAAATTCTGGTGATTGAAGACGATTTGAAAATTGCTGAATTTATTCAAAAAGGGCTGAAAGCCGAAGGATTTGCCATTGACCATGCCGTTACCGGAACCATGGGGCTGGAACTTGCACTTTCCAACTCATATGACACACTGGTGGTGGATATTATGCTTCCTGAACTGGACGGTATCTCAGTGATACGGGAAATCCGGAAAAAAAATGATAATACACCGGTTATTATTCTAAGTGCCAGAGACCGCGTGGCAGACCGGGTGGACGGGCTCCAGGCAGGTGCAGACGACTATTTGACCAAACCCTTTGCCTTTTCCGAACTGCTTGCAAGAATTCAGGCACTGATCCGGCGGGCGGGGAATGTGGTGGACCCGGTCAACCTGTCCTATGCCGATCTTACCATTGATATAGTAAAACGCCAGGTCCGGCGCAATGACAAATTGATCGAGCTTCAACCCCTTGAATTCTCTTTACTGGAATATCTGTTGAGAAACAAGGAACGGGTGGTGTCCAGAACCATGATCATGGAACATGTATGGGATTACAATTTTGATCCCATGACCAATGTTGTTGAAGCACGGATCTGCCGGCTGCGGGATAAAATAGACAAGGATTTTCATCCCAAATTGATCCATACGGTCCGCGGCGCAGGATATGTGCTTAAACAGCCATGAAAACCCGGTTTTTTCATACCATTGCATTCCGGTTAACCATATGGTTTGCCGGTATTTTCAGCATCTGTTCAGCTGTGGCTTTTTTTCTGTTTTATTATCTTGCCACGCAGACCATCCTGAATCAGGTTGATCAGGAACTAATGGACAATGCGTCTAAATTTTCAACCATTATTCGCAACAACGGCCTGATCGGGGCCAGACGGCTGGCGGTTCTGGAAGCGCAGGCAGCAGGAGAAAAATCAATTTTTATCCGGCTGCTTTATCCCACCGGAGAAGTCTTTGCTTCCTCCCATATGTCATATTGGAAAGATGTCGACGTCAATCAGAATGCCATAAAAAAATTAATGACACGCCATCAAAACAGCTTTGAAACCATTATATTGTCTGCCACCGGTCAGAAGGCAAGGCTGTTGTATACCTATGTGGCACCAACGGTCATTCTTCAGACCGGTCTGGTAATGTCCTTTGCCGATCAGTTCTTATCTGCCTTTAAAAAAGTGTTTATCAGTGCCATGGGGTTTATTGTTATTTTTTCAGCGCTTTCCGGATGGCTGCTGATCCGGAAAACCCTTTCCGGTGTTGCCGTGATTACAAAAACCGCGCAAAATATTTCTGCCTCCAACCTGGAGGATCGTGTCCGGGGAAGCGGCAGAAAAGATGAGCTGGACCTGCTGGTGGTGACATTTAATTCCATGCTGGACCGGATCGAAGCTTTGGTCAAAAGTATAGCGGAAATGAGCGATAACATTGCCCATGATCTGAAAAGCCCGATTACGCGGATCAGGGGATTTGCCGAATTGTCTTTGACCCATGATGAAAGCATGGACAATTACCGGTCCATGGCAGCCAATACCATAGAAGAGTCAGACAGGCTGCTGGACATGATCAATACCATGCTGGTGATTTCAAAAGCACAGGCCGGTGAGAGCGAATTTGACTTTAAAAAAGAAAACCTTTCACTCATGCTTGATGAAGTTTGCGACCTGTATATTCCGCTGGCTGAAGATAAAACCATTCAACTGACCAGGGTGATTCAAGAAAATATTGTGGTTCAGATAGATCGAAAAATGTTCCAGCGGGTATTGTCCAATCTGCTGGATAATGCTGTGAAGTTTACTCCGGAACACGGAACCATTCAGGTAACTGCCCGGACAGCAGATTCACAGGTGCTAATAAAAGTTAAAAACTCCGGACCCGGTATTGATGTCCGGTATCATGAAAAAATATTTGAACGCTTTTACCGGGCGGAATCTTCCCGTACCAGTTCCGGAACCGGACTGGGCCTTAGCCTTGCCAGAACAATTGTCCGCCGGCATAACGGTGATATTTCAGTGGAAAGCCGGCCGGGGCAGGGCGCCTGTTTTACCATCACATTACCATTTAATAATCTACAGATCATTTCATCGTCATCATAATAGATTATATTGGGTTCAAAGAGTCAAAGCATGAATTTAAGACAATAAACGGAGGTTATTATGCGACAGATGAATAAAAAGACATATGCAGTCAGTTTTCTATTGATCGGGTTTTTTCTTTTTGCCGGGCAGTGTTTTGCCAAAACAGATCCGGTCACGATGATCCCCCAAAGTTTTGCTTCAATTGCCAGGAAAGCAAGGCCCAGTGTGGTGAACATTCAAACGGTTAAAACCATCAAAGGCGACAGCCGGATGTATGAGCATTTTTTCGGACAGCCCTTTGGGAATAACCGGGACCTGTATGAAGAATTTTTTGCACCGTTTTTTAATCAGCAACCCAGAGACCGGAAAGAAGAAAGCTTAGGTTCCGGATTTATTATCAGCGAAACAGGCTATATTGTGACCAATTATCATGTCATCAAAGGAGCGGATCAAATCAAAGTTATCCTGCATGATAAAACAGAATTCGACGGCACGGTTATCGGCACAGACCCCATAACCGACCTGGCATTAGTCAAAATCAAAGCTAAAAATCTGGTTCCCCTAACTTTCGGGTCATCCGACAACACTCCTGTGGGGTCATGGGTGGTGGCCATCGGCAGTCCCTTTGGTCTTGAGCAAACCGTTACAGCCGGAATTATCAGTGCCAAAGGCAGGATTATCGGCTCAGGTCCGTTCGATGATTTTATCCAGACCGATGCATCCATCAATCCGGGTAACTCAGGGGGGCCTTTGTTGAATCTGGATGGTAAAGTGATTGGGATCAATACGGCCATTACCCGTACCGGACATGGTATCGGGTTTGCCATTCCTTCGGATCTTGCCACGGGCATTATTGATCAGCTGACCCGTAACAAGACAGTTTCAAGAGGGTGGCTGGGCGTTTCCATCCTCGACTTTAAAGATCAGGGGGAAACCGGTGATAAACCGGTTCAAGGCGTCTATGTGGAAAGCGTTTTCGACGGAGAACCGGCCCAGAAGGCTGGAATTGAACCCGGAGATATAATCTATCAGATTAATGACAAGAAAATTGAATCAATAAGAGATTTGAAATTCACCATAGCAGGATCAGCCGTGGGTGAAAAGGTCGATGTCTATGTACTCCGGGACGGCAAAGAAAAGAAAATTAAAGTCAAGCTGGGGGAACTGAATCAAAAAACATCCCAGCGGATCAATCAGACAAATGAATTTGACGAGTTTGGCCTGAAACTCAAAGTGTTGACTCCTGAAACAGCACTGAAATACGGATATGCTG
>JBNKNP010000335.1:0-5231 GCA_050293905.1 Desulfobacteraceae bacterium
TGGAACCGGTTTTTGCTCCCGTAGGCATTGGATGGAGGGCCAGTGTTGCCCTGGTAACGGGATTCGTTGCCAAAGAGGTTGTTGTCAGTACCATGGGTGTGTTATATGGTGTTGGTAATGACCAGGGCAAAGCATTGGAAAAGGCATTGAAAAATTCGGGAATGACAGCTCTGTCGGCATTGTCCATGATGGTCTTTGTTTTGCTGTATGTGCCCTGTTTTGCCACGGTATCCATTATTTACAAAGAAACCTCGGCAAAATGGGCAGCCTTTAATGTGGTTTATACTACTTTTGTTGCGTGGGGACTGTCTTTTCTGGTATATCGAACAGGAGTGCTGCTGGGGTTTGGTTAGCCCAAATTTTTGGAGGTGTTTATGAAACAGATAAATCGAATGTCTTACATAAAACTGCTGGTAATCTGTACGGCATTTATTTTGTTTTTTTCAGGGATTGCCGCGGCCCAGGAACGGCTCAGCGTGAAGTCAGGTATTGCCAATATGCGGTCCGGCCCAGGAAAAAAATATGATGTGTTATGGCAGGCGGAAAAATATTATCCTGTTATTATTACCCTCAAAGAAGGCGATTGGTATAAAATAAAGGATTTTGAAAATGATATTGCATGGGTACACAAGTCTCTTTTGGAAAAAGCAGACTGCGTGATCACAAAAAAAGATAAATGCAACGTCCGGTCAAAGGGATCCATGAAAGGCAGTGTTGTTTTTACTGTGGATAAAGGTGTTCCGTTCAAAGTGCTGCAAAAAACGGGCAACTGGATAAAAATTAAGCATGCGGATGGTGATATCGGCTGGATTTATAACACATTGGTATGGTGACAAACAGTTGATGCAACTTTTAAAGATGGAAGAGGAATAATGTCGCAACAAAAAGTTTCAAATGAGCGCAAAAAAGAACTTGAACAATTGGACCCGTTTCAGGAAAAGGTGTTAAAGACAGTCGCCTTTTTAAAAGAATACAAAAAACATATAATTATGGTGATCGGTGCTGTGACTGCAGTTGTTATCGCGTTATCAGCAGTGATGTACAGCTTTAAAAAATCAGAAGAGACCGCTGCTTTACTGGTGAGCAGAGCATTGTCCGAATACGCTGCCGTTAATGATCCGGATAAAGGGTACCAGGAAGTCAAAGATGATTTTGAAATCGTTTTCAAAGAATATTCAAATACGACGGCCGGGAAACAGGCCCGGGTGCGATTTGCCAAAATTTGCTTTGATGCTTCAAAATTTGATCAAAGTTTCATTGCCTACAAAAAGGCATTGGATGTTTTTAAAGACAACTCGTTAATGAAAAACTTTATTCTGGCATCATTGGGGCATGTCTGCATTGCCAAAAAAGACTATGAGGGCGCTAAGACATATTTTTTGCAAATTGAGAATTCTGATTCCGGTCTTTTAAAGGATGAGGCTGAATATGCACTTGCCACACTGTATGAAATGGAAAACAATATGCCTGAAAGCAAAAAAAAATATGAAGAAATTGTTTCAAATTACAAAGATTCCATTTATCTGCCCCTGGCCGAAGCCAAAATAAAATAAAAAAATGGGTTCCAACTAAAAAAGGCTGCCAAGCGAATTTCGCAAGCAGCCTTTTTTAGAAAAGGAAAAAGAGATGAAAAAACTAACATCTTGTTAGTGAATATTAGAATATGCAAATATCCTGCCACACGCTCAAAAAAAATTAAAAAAATATAATCAGCTGAAATTGTAAGGGATTGTTTTGATAACGAGCTGAAATTCCTTTTGAAGAAGAGATTGATGTTCCGTTAGATCTTTATAAAAAGTTAACAATTTTGAACCTGATGCGGGGCATGCTAAAAAGGATTAGTCTTTATTTTTCTTTAACTTATTAAAATTACGGAATTAATTGGTCAAATCAGGGGTTGTTCAAGATTTTGAACTGACAGGGCTAATTTGATTTGTCAGACCAGTTAACTCATTGCTCTGGCTCGCTTACCTGTCCAGATTGAATTTTTTCAGTTTCTGGTTCAGTCCGCTTTTGCCGATACCCAGAAGCTGTGCCGCTTTGGTCTGTACATTTCCTGATAATTTCATGGCTCGCTGGATCATTCTTTTTTCGACAGCGGTCAAGGTCTCAGCAAGCCCTGCACCTTCCGGGATTCCCTCCAGATTAATGGTAGACGGCAGGCTTTGTCTGATTTGATTCGGCAGATCAGAAGCAGTAATCTGGTGATTGCTGCACAAAATGACTGACCGCTCGATGATATTTTCAAGCTCCCTGACATTTCCTTTCCATGGATATTCACAAAGCAGCCGGATGGCCTCAGGCTGAATTTTAAACGGCTTTTTTTCATTGCCGAGTTCACCGCTATACTTGTCAATGAAATGATTGATCAGCAATGGGATATCCTCGGCCCTTTCCCGAAGTGGCGGAATGACAGCCTTTACCACATTTAGCCGGTAATAGAGATCTTCCCTGAACCGGTCTTTTTTTACCTCTTTTTCAAGATTTTTATTTGTGGCCGCAATCAATCTGAAGTCCACTGGAATGGATTCGGTTCCTCCCACCCGTTCAATTGTTTTTTCCTGGAGAACCCGTAATAATTTGACTTGCAGTGCAATGGGGAGCTCGCCGATTTCATCCAGAAAAAGTGTTCCTTTATCTGCCATTTCAAACCGGCCTTTTTTTAATGCAACCGCTCCGGTAAAAGCCCCTTTTTCATGGCCGAATAATTCGCTTTCCAGGAGTGTTTCAGCAAAGGCAGAGCAGTTTACCGTTATCAGTGGGTGGTCTTTTCTGGTGCTGTTATAATGGATGGCCTTTGCAACAAGCTCTTTTCCTGTTCCACTTTCTCCTTCAATCAGAAAACTGGCATTAGATGGAGCCACTTTTTTGATGATTTCATAGATTTGCTGCATGGGTTTGCTTTTACCGATAATATTATTAAAGCTGTATCGTGAACGGACAGCCTCTCTTAATCTGCTGTTTTCCTGAACAATTCGGTAAACAGAGATGGCCTTTGCAATGTGGGCGGTCAGTGTCTGGTTTTCAAATGGTTTGAGAATGAAGGTATATGCGCCCTTGTGCATGGCATCAACCGCTTTTTCAACACTGCCGAAAGCAGTCATGATAATTACAGGGATATCCGGGTTGAATCCCTTTATTTTTTCAAGCAGCTGGATACCGCTCATACCCGGCATTTTTACGTCGGTCAGAACAAGATCAATGAGTTCGCTGTTTAATATATCCAGCGCTTCCATCCCGCTGGAAGCGGTCAGTGTCGCATATCCTTCTTCCTGGAGCAATTCGCCGATGATCATCCGATAATTTTTTTCATCATCAACAATCAGGATATTTTCCATGCTGTCTGTCTCCTAAACCGGCAGTAAAATTTCAATATTGGCGCCGGTTTGTTCAATATTCGTAACTGAAATGGTTCCATTCTGTGATTCTATCATATTTTTCACTATACCGAGCCCAAGACCGGTTCCGGTATCTTTGGTTGTAAAAAAAGGGGTCCATATTTTTTTTAAAATATCATCTGGGATTCCCCCGCCGTTATCAATGAAATTGATAATGACATCTCCTGCTTTATATTTAATCCGGATAATAATTTTTCCATTGTCATCAATGGCCTGAAAGGCATTAATCAATATATTTAAAAAAGCCTGGTAAAGCATGGCACTGTCAGCCATGACCTCCGGAATATTGTCTGCAATTTCTTTTTCAATGGTAATATGGTTTTCTTTGATCTGCGGTTCAAGGTATGCAATGTTTTTTTCTATTATTTTTTCAACCCGGCAGGGATGGAGATCGGGGATTTTTGGACGGGCAAAATCAAGAAAATCCGTAATGATTTTATCCAGCCGGGCGGATTCTTCGATTATGATATCAGGAATACCGGTGCCGGCATCCAGTTTTTGCATTTTATTTTTTAATAATTGAGCACTGGAGTTGATAATACCCAGAGGATTTCTGATTTCATGGGACACGCCGGCCGTCATTTCTCCAATGGCGGAAAGATGCTCGGCCCGGCGTAATTTTTCTTCAAGGCGCAGGCGTTCTTCAGCTCTTTTTTCAATAATGTTTTCTCCATGCTTGACAACAAATCGGAGTATCAGAAAAAGGACGCCCATGACCAGAAAAATTGTTCCGACAATTAACCCCTGGAGCTTGAAGACTCTTCGATAGTCATCTGAGATATCCCTGATAATTTCAACAACACCTAGAACCGGGCGTTCCGGTCCCCGGACGAGTTCTTTGTCCGGCCGGAGGGGTGAAAAGGTTATGATTTTTGTCTCCTGTGGATACCAGAAAATCAGTTCCAAAAAGCGGCCGGTCTGCATCAAGCGGGATGTAGCCTCTTTTTTCATGGCTTTTTCATAATGGACCCCGCCGGCATTTTTCTGTCCTATAAGTGTCTGGTCATAACTGTACGATATAATATTTTCGTCATTATAAATTGTAACCATTTCAACATTAAAGCTGTGAAGGGTCGACCGGACGACTTTGTCCATGAGGAGGAACTGCTCTTCATCTCTGAGCCGGATTTCACCAAACTTGACCAGTGCCGGAAGCATGAACCTTGAAAAAATCTGGTGGTTCAGATTTTCCACCAGAAGGGTATCGTATTCCTGGCTTTTTTTCAGCAGCAGATTTCTCACCCAGTGAGCATTCAATGCAGCGATAACGATGGTCGCGGTAAACATAATCACCAGGGAAAAAAAAGTAAAAAATTTTACTAGCCGAAAAGGTTTGATTTTTTTTGATCTATTTATATTATGTGGCATTTATTTCATAATTTTTATGTTTTTTGGTTTGACAACCTATATTTTTTTTTGTTATTAATCGTTTCAAGGGTACGATAATCCTTGACTTTACGGACGAGTATAGTCATATTGATGCTACTTATCAATATAAAAGATTGCTTGCTGTTTGGTTTTGAAAAACGGCATTGGGGTTAACCTAATTAACGTGGCAGTGTATGATATTTGGGAAAAAAGATCATCTTGTCGGCCTGGACATCGGTTCTTCTTTTATTAAAGTCGCCGAGTTGAAACAAACAGGAAAGGATTATGCCCTGAGCAAATTCGGCATGACCCGTATCGCACCCGGCACCATCGTAGAAGGCCGGGTCATTGAAATGGAACGTCTTGCAAATGACATAAAAGCGCTTTTCAAATCCCAGAAAATCAAAGAAAAAAATGTGGCCATTTCCACGGGCGGCCATTCCGTTGTCATTAAAACGATCAATA
>JBNKNP010000336.1:0-15074 GCA_050293905.1 Desulfobacteraceae bacterium
TCTACAATTTCACCAATAACACCGGCGCCAACGGTACGTCCGCCTTCTCTGATTGCAAACCTAAGCTCTTTTTCCATGGCAATGGGGTTGATCAACTCAACATTAATGGTTGCGTTGTCACCGGGCATGATCATTTCAACACCTTCGTCAAGGGTCAGAACGCCGGTAATATCTGTTGTTCTGAAAAAGAACTGGGGTCTGTATCCGGAAAAGAACGGCGTATGACGTCCGCCTTCTTCCTTGCTCAAGGCATACATTTCCGCTTTAAATTTGGTATGCGGGGTGATGGTTCCGGGTTTGGATACAACCTGACCTCTTTCCACCTGATCCCGTTTGGTTCCGCGAAGCAGCAGGCCGACATTATCTCCTGCCTGACCTTCATCCAGCAGTTTCCTGAACATTTCAACACCGGTACACACGGTCTTGGCCGTATCTCTGATCCCGACGATTTCAACTTCTTCACCGGTTTTAATAATACCACGTTCAATTCTTCCGGTAACAACCGTTCCGCGGCCTGAAATACTGAATACATCCTCAATTGGCATCAAGAAGGGTTTGGCAGTATCTCTTTCCGGTTCCTGCACATAAGAATCCAGTACATCAAGCAGTTCGAAAATCGGTTTAGCCGCTTCATCATCCACACTATCAGCCTCAAGGGCTTTGAGCGCGCTGCCGCGGATAATCGGTGTGGTATCTCCGGGGAATTCATAAGTATCCAGAAGCTCCTGAAGTTCCATTTCAACCAGCTCAATCAGCTCTTCGTCATCAACCATGTCGCATTTGTTTAAAAACACAACAATTGAAGGAACACCGACCTGACGGGCAAGAAGGATATGCTCCCGGGTCTGGGGCATGGGGCCGTCATCAGCACTTACAACCAGTACTGCACCATCCATCTGGGCTGCACCGGTGATCATGTTTTTAATATAGTCGGCATGGCCCGGGCAGTCCACATGAGCATAATGACGTTTATCCGTTTCATACTCCACATGGGCTGTGGCGATGGTAATACCGCGTTCTCTTTCTTCAGGTGCTTTATCAATCTCATCAAACGGAACAAAGTCGGCGTTGCCCATCATTCCGGCCAACTTGGTTATCGCTGCTGTAAGCGTAGTCTTTCCATGATCAATATGACCGATTGTTCCTATGTTCACATGCGGCTTGGTCCGCTCAAACTTTTCCTTAGCCATCGTTAAATTCCTCCTGCCGTTGTTTTGGAGCCCATGACCAGAATCGAACTGGTGAACCTCTTCCTTACCAAGGAAGCGCTCTACCGACTGAGCTACATGGGCCCGAAAAGGCGATTCAAATTAACTAAATATTATTTAATAACTTAAACCATTATTCCAGTGGAGACCGAAAGAGGATGGAGCGGGAGACGAGGTTCGAACTCGCGACATTCAGCTTGGAAGGCTGAAGCTCTACCAACTGAGCTACTCCCGCATACATTGAAACTAAAATAGCTAATGCATGTATTAGCTATGTAGTAACGATCCACCAAAACAACGCTTTAAGATCTCCTACACAACACTAATGGTGGTGGGGGGAGGATTTGAACCTCCGAAGGCTGAGCCGTCAGATTTACAGTCTGATCCCTTTGACCACTCGGGAACCCCACCACTAAATTTTTGGAGCCGATACCCCGAATCGAACGGAGGACATTCTCATTACAAGTGAGATGCTCTACCAACTGAGCTATATCGGCTCATCTCATGCCGCATTCACCTTATTACGACAAAAAGACCGCGCGATGATATCAGAATAAAATCAGTTAATCAACCCTAAACTTCAAACATTTTCATTCATCAATGATAAAATATTTTATTGGGGCCTTTTTACTTTTAATTTATTCTGATTCGCTTATCACGGCACCGGATCCATACGTATCCAAGGGATCATCTTCCCCATCAACCAGATAAGCACATCGAAATTTCATAAAAAGATAATCTATAAAAGTTACAAAGAAAATGCAAGAAAAAACTACGTTAATTTTCATTAATGCAATAAAAAACAATTAAAAGGGCTCTACGATTACAGCATGATAAAAGAAACACGTATCCGGTTTATTATTTGTATATGAAACCAAGCCGCTCAAAATCATCCCAAAAAGACTGATATAACTGCTTGACAGTTGTTTCACAATTTTATAGGGTTATTGAACATATTAATTTTAATGCAGAAATTTAAGGAAGATTATGTACAGAATCAAATTCATCGTTTTTGCAGCACTTTTATTGCTTCTCACAGGGTGTCAACATACTTCCAGCAAATACTCAAGCGTACAAAAAGCCTATCTGAACAACATTGAAGCATCCCGCACCCGGATTGAAGCCGAAGCCGTTATTCCGGAGCCGGATTCGGCTGAAGAAAACCAGGTCCAGATCACTGATCCTCAGCCACCTCTGCCGGATAAAACCGATGATACACCAACTCTTTCAGACAATACAGAGAAGCCGGACAAACTTTCAACCCAATCCGGCCGGGCTGCCCAGGAAAAAATTGACCAGGCACTCGAACTGTGCAACTTTGCCCAGAAAATGTGGGAAAAAGGAAAGCTTGAAGAGGCATTGAGCAATCTTGATTCAGCCTATTTTTCCATTTTAGAAATTGATCCGGATATATCGCCGGAATACAATCAGCAGAAAGAAGACATCAGATATCTGATTTCCAAACGAATCCTTGAAATTTACGCTTCCCGCCAGATCGTCCTGAACGGGCAGCACAATGAAATCCCCATTACTCTGAACAGATATGTAAATAACGAAATCAAGCGGCTCCTGGGACCTGAAAGAAAATTTTTCATACAATCTCTTGAACGATCGTACCGTTACCGTCCAATGATTATTGCCCAGCTGAAAAAAGCCGGGCTGCCCGAAGATATTTCCTGGCTGCCGCTCATAGAAAGCGGCTTTAAAATCAGAGCATTGTCTTCGGCAAGGGCTCTGGGACTCTGGCAGTTCATTCCGTCCACCGGATATAAATTCGGATTAAACCGTAACTATTATATTGATGAACGGCTTGACCCTGAAAAAGCAACAAAGGCTGCCATCAGCTATTTAAGCGAACTCCATAAACTGTTCGGTGACTGGACCACGGCCCTAGCAGCTTATAATTGCGGAGAATCCAGAGTGTTGAGAATTATCAGGAAACAGCGCATCAACTATCTTGATAATTTCTGGGATCTCTATCAGAACCTGCCAAGGGAAACCTCACGCTATGTCCCCAGATTTCTGGCAACCCTTCATATTATCAAAAACCTGGACAAATATAATATTAGACTAAAATCTCCTCTAACCCCAATTGACTATCAATTTTGTGACATTAAAAAGCAGGTGCGGCTGAAAGATATTGCAAACGAAATCGGTGTTGATACCGGCATTCTCAGGGAACTGAATGCCGAACTGCGATATGCGCTGCTGCCGCCTGAGCAATACCGGATAAAAATACCTGTGGATAAGGCTCAATTATTTTTGTCCAAAATCGACAAAATAAAGACAACTTATTCTCCACCGCCCATGTATGTGTTTCACCGTGTGAGACGCGGAGAAACCGTATCCGGAATTGCGCAAAAATACAAAACCACCATCCGGTCCATCTGCCGGGTCAACAACATTCGTAAATCCAGAATTTATGCAGGAAAAGTTTTAAAAATTCCCAGCAGAAGCAACGGCCCTTACCTGAGTACTGCTTCGTCCAACGCGCTAAGCAACGGAAAAACCATTACATACAGGGTTCAACAGGGGGACAGCCTCTGGAATATCGCCAGAAAATTCGGCACAACAACCAAACACATCATGGCCATGAACAATTTATCCGGTACCCGGCTGAATATCGGTCAAAGGCTGAAAATATCCAGTGGAAAGCAGCCGGTTGCTGCCAAAGAGGGCGCTGAAACATACCAGGTCCGCTCAGGAGACAGCCCGTTTACCATTGCTAAAAAATACAAAATGAGCGTCAACAGACTCCTTGCCATTAATGATTTAAACAAAAGGAGCAAGATCTTTCCGGGCCAGCAATTAATTGTTGAATAAAGATCTGAAAATTACTGTGATTAAGATAAGCCTTTAATCACACGACAGGCTTGCTCAATTCTTTTTTAACTGCCAGCCCTATGGCTTCAAGTGTATACGGTTTTTTTATATAGCTCCCGGCGCCTAGCTGCTGTGCTTCCTTAACCCTGCTGTTATCTGAAAAACCACTGGTAATAATCGCTTTTTGTCCTGGATGGTATTTGAGAATCTGCCGATAGGTATCAAGACCGTCCAAGCCCGATTCCATGATCATATCCAGTATTACCAGGTCTGCTTGATGGACGCGAATATACTCAATAGCCTTCTCCCCACTGGATACTGTTTTTACCTCATAGTTCAACCGGGACAGAAGCCCCCTGGCAATTTCACGCTGTTCTTTTACGTCATCTATCACAAGAATGGATTCGCCATTGCCGGTATAGTCTGACACGGACAGCTCTCTGGTATCCTGTTCAACCTGCTTTTCCACTGCCGGAAAATATAGTTCAAACATCGTTCCATTTTCCGGGCTGCTTTGAATATGAATATAACCGTTATGATCCTGGACCGCTCCCCAGATAACCGACATACCCAGCCCAGTACCGCTCCTGCCCATGGTTTTAGTTGTATAAAAAGGCTCAAAAATTCTTTTTTGATGATCCTGATCAATCCCTTCACCCGTATCCTGTACGGTTAAAAGAACATAATCTCCAGGATTAATCTTATCGTATCCCTGTACGGGAGCATCAAGGTGGCGGTTTTCCGTTGAAATAAGGATGCTTCCCCCCTGGGGCATGGCCTCTGCCGCATTGGACATCAGATTCATTATCGTTTTTCTAAGGTGCATGGGTGTTCCGGACATATTGTACAGCTCAGGCTGGAGACTGGAATGAACAGACAGGTTGGGATGATATTGATGAAGGGTTTTAAATTCAACGGATTTTAAATAATCATTAACAATGGTATTCAGATTAAAAATTTGCGTGTTTGTCACCCCCCGCCTTGAGAGTGCAAGCAGATCCTCTACAATGGATGACGCTTTTTTCCCTGAATCCTGTATGGTTAAAACCGTGCCTCGCAGCGGGCTGTCATCCGGGAGATCCATTAAAAGAAGCTCAGGATAACTGACCAGGCCGGACAACACATTATTCAGGTCATGGGCCACTCCCCCGGCCAGCAGGCCGAGTGCTTCCATTTTCTGTGCCTGTTGAAGCTGCTTTAATGCCTTGATCTTCTCTTCTTGAAGTTTTTTTCTTTGGGAAATGTCATGAATGACAGCGATGATATGACGCTGCCGGTCAATTTTTATATCCACAATTGAAATCTCAACATAAAATTCATGACCGTCTTTATGCCGGACAACCACGGCTGTATCATCCAGCAATCGATTTTTTAATGCGTTTTTAAACACCGCGTTCAGGGTCAATCCATTTTCCGGCTGATTGTTCATGAACGGAACAAGATCAAAGAGATTTTTCCCGATCACCTGGTCTTTTTCATAGCCAAAAATATGGTACGCCGCAGTATTCCAATAGGCCACCTTTTCATTTTCATTTATCATGAGGATGGCTTCATTGGCTGTGTCGGTAATCGTTCTGTGGATCCGTTCTTCTTTCCTGAGTTCCTTTTTATATGTGATGACTGCTTTTTTCATTTCGTGGAATGTATCTGCAGTACGCTGGATTTCGATTAAACTGGTTTTAATTTTTTTTTCAGACTCATAATGATGGTTGGTGATATCCAGGGCCTGCCTGTCAAGTTCGGAAATGGGCCGGATGATCCTTCCAGCGACAAAAAGACCGGCTATCGTTGCGATACAGGATAAGATTAGGATGAGCAGCAGATTGATCCTCTGATTGGTGATAATTTTTCCAAAATAGTCTTTTTCCGGAATATAAACACCGATCATCCAGGATATTTTGGATTCCTGAACAGGGGTGAACATGGCATAGTATTTTTCATCATCCACATGGAAGGCGGCAAACGCGGAATCCTTTATCATGGCTTGAGGGGGAGTTTTGTCTTTTGCTTGTTCTATGGAATCAAATGCCTTTTTACAGACCGGATTTGAAAGTTCCCAAAGTTTAGGCAGGCGTATTGCCGCTTTTCCTTTTTCATCTGAATGTTTCAACTCAGACGGGTCAGGATAAGCAATGACGTTACTTTCCCGGTCAACCAGGAACGCCATGCCTGTTTTGCCCACCCGCAGGCTGCCGATAAATTTTGAAAGCACATCCAGTTCAATATCAACCCCCACAACACCCAGCAATTTACCGCCTGCATCATATATCGGTCCGGCAGTCGTAATGCCCGGCTTTTGAGATGTAAAAAAAATGTAGGGGTTTGTCCAGATCACCTGGCCCTCTTTCACCGCTTTTTCAAACCATGGCCGGGTTCTTGGATCGTAAGTATCTTTTGGATCAAGTTCCTCCTGGATGATTTTCATATCTCTGTCCCGCCAGATTACTTTCACCTGACGGCCCTGGACGGTGTTTTCTATAAATTTGGTCCGGTAACCGTCAGGTGTGCGGGAAGAATTTCTGCTGACATAATAAAACGCCCCCCCGGGTGTGGCATAATAAATGCCCGCAAACTGAAAATTAATTGCCAGCTGATTGAAAAAATATTTTTCCAGTTTTTCAATATGATCCTGATTCGCGTTCACCACATTTGATGAAATCAGATGTTTGGTCAGATTGGCTGCTCCCCGCGCAATGGAAAAAAAGTTCTGGGTTTCCTTCAATGTCAGCTCGGAAATATTTTCCATGATATCCATGGTGTGCAGGAGCATGACCTTTTTTGTTGAAAAATAAGAAAACGGCAGGGTGATCAATAACGTACCCCAAATAAGGGCGATACACCCGATAATGACCACCCCTTTAATAGATATTTTCAAAACACTCCCCTTTTGTAAATCTTAAATAAATAACTGCAAAACAGTGACACCTGGTTAGCTTTTTTACTTTATTCCCATGGGTTAAGCAGTGCTGCACCACTTTCTTTCATGTCTGAAGTATTACGGGTTACAATAGTTAAGTGGTAAGTAATGCCTGTGGCGGCAATAAGAGAGTCAACGGCCGGCATGGGCTTACCAATACGTTCTGTCATTCCTTGAATTTTCCCCCAGGTCATTGCAGTTGGCAAATCAATGTCAATGATTCTGGTCCAAAACCTTTCTTTAAGATCATTGTCTACCCAGTTGTGCAATTCTTCTTTTCTTCTGGATTGCTCCAACTTTTCAATGCCTTTGTGAAGTTCGCCAATTGTCAGAACACTGATAAAAAAATTACTTTCATCTTCATTTTTAATCCACCTGGTAACTTTCCCGGATGGTTCAGGCTGTATGATTTCAGAGATGACGCATGTATCCAATAGATATTTCATAACTCAATATCCCGTGAAAAGCGCTTATCTCTGGTTAAATCAAGGTCAAGTCCGGAAAGAGGGGATTTTTTAAAAAAAACAACTAAATCAGATTTGGGTTTGCTGAGTTTTTGATAATCTTCCATCGCCAGAATAACAACGGATTCTTTACCATGCTTTGTAACAACCTGGGGTCCGTCATGGTGTGCCTTCTCTACCAGGCTGCTGAATTTATTTTTTGCTTCCTGGAGTTGCCATACATTTCCCATAGTCAAACCTCCTGAATATTTTGTCTAGTCTGTCTAGATTATAGGCTTTGGCAAATTGTATGTCAAGAACCGGATATTCAGGCGTACTCTTCAAATTATTTTTTTTAAAATTGTTTTTCAGTAAAACGAAAAACTCATGGTCACCAGGACGTGAAACTAATCTTTCAATGGTAATATGTTTTTTCGTTTTCTTTTTTGCCGCCCCCTGTGTCCGGAGTTGTTTATTAATTTTCATAATTAAAATCTTGCATATTCGACCATATTCACATATAAGCAGAAATCCTGTGGACAAAGGGCTTTCAGGTATTGCCTTGACGCCTTGAATATGTTAATTATAGACGTTTTTTTTAGCGCATAATGCCCCCGTAGCTCAGTGGATAGAGCATAGGATTCCTAATCCTTGAGCGCAAGTTCGATTCTTGCCGGGGGTACCATTTCAAGCTGCACATCTCGTTTTCGATTTCCCATTTTCAGTGGCTATTGCGTGTAAATCCGGCAACCTTGTAATTTAAAACCAGGAATAGTATCATCGGCCCATGAAACCACCACTTACCAGACCTGAACTGCTTGCGCCTGCCGGCAATTTTGAAAAGCTTGAAATCGCGATCCACTATGGTGCTGATGCGGTCTACCTTGCAGGAAAAGACTTTTCCTTGAGAAATTTTTCCGGTAATTTTTCAGACAGTGAATTATTTGACGCAATTGCCTTTGCGCACAGGCATCACAAAAAAGTCTACCTGGCCTGCAATATTTATTCGCGGACATGGGAACAAAAACAGATTGAATCCTATTTGACGCTGATCGGGCAGATCAGTCCGGATGCCGTTATCCTGTCAGACCCTGGAATCATCAGACTGGCCCGGCAGATTATTCCCCAGACAGATATCCACCTGAGCACCCAGGCCAATACCACCAATGTCAGTGCGGCCAATTTCTGGCACAGCCTGGGGATAAAGCGGGTCAATCTGGCCAGGGAATTAACGCTCAAAGAAATCAAGGCATTCCATGGACAAACACCTGTGGAGACTGAGGTCTTTGTCCATGGTGCCATGTGTATCTCCTATTCCGGCCGCTGCCTTTTGAGCAGTTTTCTAAGCGGCCGGGACAGCAACAGGGGGCTTTGCAGCCATCCGTGCCGGTGGAAATATTCCGTGGTGGAGGAATTAAGGCCTGACCAGTATCATCCGGTCATGGAAGACAAACGGGGATCTTACATATTCAACTCCAGGGATCTTTGCATGATCGAACACATCCCCGATCTGATCAATGCCGGAATCACATCTTTTAAGATCGAAGGCCGGATGAAAGGAATCAACTACCTGGCATCGGTGGTGAAGACTTACAGGGAAGCCATTGATGCTTATATAGACAATCCGGATGAATATCAGATCGATCCGCACTGGCTGGATGAACTTTTTCATGTGTTTCACAGGGCATACTGCACAGGTTTCTTTTTTGAAAATCCCGGTGAGCCGCTGCCCAATTACAATAATGTTCATGAAGGGAAAATACACAGCTTTGTCGGAAAAATACTGGATGTAAAAAATAATAACCAATACAGCATCGGCATCCGGAATACTATACGAAAAGACGATTTGATTGAAGTGATCTCTCCGCAAGGGAGGCCCAAAGGTTCAAAAATACTGGGGCTTTTGGATAAAGATAACAACCCGATCGAGCGAGCCCACCCAAATACAACTGCCGTTATAGAGCTGGAAATTGTCTGCCAACCCGATGATATTGTAAGAAAAAAATAAAACGAAAACCGCTCTAAGCGCCATTCATGGTTTGACTTTTGGATATAACTTTTGTAGATTATCATAATTGGTTATTAGGCAGATTTTACCATTTCAAAGTTAAACCCTTTCAGGAGATTTGATATGTTTGACGATGACGAGACCCTACAAATGTACATTGAAGAATCACTGGATCATCTTGGTGACATAGAAAGCGATCTTTTGACCATTGAAGAAGCCGGGGCAAATATAGATCTGGACCTGGTAAACAATGTCTTTAGAGCGGCACATTCCGTAAAAGGCGGCGCCGGTTTCATGGGACTGACCACCATTAAAGATCTGGCCCATCATCTGGAAAATGTACTGGGACTTATCCGCACCAAAGAACTGGTTCCGGACTCAAACAGAATCAGCGTTCTGCTCAAAGGATTTGATAAGCTTGAAAACCTGCTGAACAATATTGAAAAAAGCAATGATGTTGATGTATCCGAACACATTACTAATCTGGAAAACATAACAAAATCTTCTCTGCCCGAAGAAAAGCAGGACATGGTCTCGGAGATAGTGGATATCAAACTGAAAGACGGCCGGATTTTCAGCCAGGTCTCCTTGTATGAAATTGAGCAGTATAAAAATGAAGGAAAAAATTTATTTTTAGTTGAATACGATCTGATCAACGATATCCAGAGAAAAGATAAAAATCCCATTGAAGTCCTGAACAGTCTGCAAAAAACCGGAACCATTGTCGACTCGAGAATTGATTTTGATTCAGTGGGACTTCTCACAGAAAGCACGGATCCCGCCAGGATTCCTTTTCAGGTTCTGTTTGCCTCGATTATTGAATATGATATGACCGAGACATTATTTGATATTAAAAAGAATTTCATCCATGAAATCAGTGATGAAATGATCTTAAAAAGCAGCGCGACCACTATTGACGAACAACCGGCACCAATGCCCGCTCCAGTACTGGAAGAAACAGCTGCTCCTGCGAATGTACAGCCCCCGCCTGTCCAGCCGGCTCCCCAGGCATCGGAACCTGCTCCGGTGGTTGTGGAACAAAGTTCTCCCGAACCTGTGGTTTCAAAACCTGTGGCTGCCGCACCCGCAGCTGAACAGGTAGAAAAAGAAGCCCCTGCAAAAACAGCTGCGAAAAAAGACAAAGAGGTCAGCGTCAGCACAAAACCGCAAACGTCTTTAAGGGTGAATGTCGGATTGCTGGACACCTTGATGAACCTGGCAGGAGAGCTGGTCTTAAGCCGGAATCAGCTGCTTCAGGGGATTAATTCTTCAAACATTAAAGCCACTGAATTGTCCGGGCAGCGCATTGACATGATTACCTCCGAACTCCAGGAAGCCATCATGAGAACCCGTATGCAGCCCATTGCCAATATTTTAAACAAATTTACCCGGGTGGTCAGGGATCTGTCCCAGCAACTGGGAAAATCCATTGATTTGATCATCGAGGGAAAAGATGTCGAGCTGGATAAAACCATTCTGGAAGCCATCAATGACCCGTTGACTCATCTTGTCAGAAACTCGGTGGACCACGGCATAGAGACTCCGCTTGAAAGAGAGCAGATGGGCAAGGAGCCAACGGGAAAAATCGTTTTAAAAGCCTTTCACGATGCCGGCCAGGTCAATCTTGTCATCTCTGACGACGGCCGGGGCCTCAACCCGAATAAAATTGCAGACTCCGCCATTAATAAGGGCCTGATAACAGATCAGCAGGTTGAAGAAATGACGGACAAGCAGAAAATGGAACTGATCTTTCTGCCGGGATTTTC
The DNA here is from genome assembly GCA_050293905.1 of Desulfobacteraceae bacterium. Lineage (GTDB taxonomy): Bacteria > Desulfobacterota > Desulfobacteria > Desulfobacterales > Desulfobacteraceae > Desulfobacula. The sequence goes on from JBNKNP010000336.1 coordinate 11,166, forward strand.
AACGGCTGAAAAAATTACAGATGTATCCGGACGGGGCGTCGGCATGGATGTCGTTGTGACCAATATTGAAAGCCTTGGCGGTCTTATTGAACTGGATTCCGTCCCTGGGGAAGGAACCGACATCCAGATCAAGCTGCCGCTGACCCTGGCCATTATACCAAGCCAGATCACTTCCGTGGGCAATGAACGGTATGCAGTGCCCCAGGTCAACCTCAACGAACTGCTGCGCGTACCTGCAAGCCAGGTCAAGGATAAAATTGAAAAGGTCGGAGATGCTTCGGTCGTCCGGCTGAGAGGGGAACTTTTACCTCTGCTGAACCTGGCAGAAATGCTCGGCATTGAAAAAACCTATATTGATCCTGAGACAGATGAAGAATTACCGGACAGACGAAAAAATTTAGCTGACCGGCGGTCCAAGCAGCACACTCTGAATGAAGACGGAAGCATTGCCGAAGAGTCTGATTTAACAGATCATTACCCTGACCGGGAAAAAGACCGGCGATATCGTGCCAAAAGTGCTATGAACATTGCCGTTGTCTCTGCTGGAAATTTTAAATACGGTCTGGTTGTGGATCAGCTTCACGATTCAGAAGAAATTGTTGTCAAACCTGTTGGCAGGCACCTGAAAAAATGCACTGCCTATGCCGGCGCAACCATCATGGGAGATGGAAAGGTTGCACTTATTTTAGACATTTCCAATCTTGCTCAAATGGCGGAACTGGCTGCGGTTTCAGAAGCCGGTCAGATGGCCAAAGCAGCAGAGGAAGCGGCTGAAGCAGCCAAAGATAAGGCTGCCATGCTGACATTTTCTAACTCAGACACGGAACATTTTGCCGCACCGCTGAGTATTGTAGAACGGATCGAAAGGATTCCGTCCTCTACCATTGAAGTGATCGGGGACAGCAAAGTGGTCCAGTACCGGGGCGGGTCTCTGCCGCTGTATGAGTTGTCCCAGGTCGGTGATTTTAAGCCGCTGCCTGAAAAAGAGCAGCAGGAAGTCATTGTATTCAAAATTAAAGACCGCGAGCTTGGCCTGATGGTCACGCCGCCCGTTGACGCTCTTGAAGTGGTTCTGGATGTTGATGAAAGCACGCTCAAACAGTCTGCGATCAGCGGATCAATGATCATCAATGAGCACACCACCCTTCTGGTCGATATTTTTGAAATGATCAAAATGTTAAATCCGGAATGGTTTCATGAAGATGCCAAGGTAGCCCAGGAAATGGCTGAATCCGGTGAAAAAATCATATTGTTTGCCGAAGATTCCGCTTTTTTCAGAAACCAGGTAAAAACCTTTATGGAAGATGACGGCTTTAAAGTCATTGAAGCGGAAGACGGTCTGATTGCCTGGGAACTGTTAAAAGAAAGAGTGGATGAGATTGATATCGTGGTCACGGATCTTGAAATGCCGAATATGGATGGTTTTGAATTGACCAAACGGATAAAAAGCGATCCCAGTTATGCCCACCTTGATGTCATTGCATTGACCTCCCTTGCCAGTGAAGCCCATATTGAAAAAGGAAGGAAAGTCGGCATTGATGAATATGAAATCAAACTTGACAGAGAAAAATTAATGAAAATTATCCGGAAAAAACTAAGTCTGATATAGCAACCGCACGCATTAAACGCACAAGGAGACAAAAATGGCAGAGGATATTGTTGAAAAAACTTCCAAGGATCTGGAATTTTCGACTTTTTATGTGGGGGGTGCCCTTTGCGGGATTAACATATTGAATATACAGGAAATAAATAAGCATACCGACATTACCAAAGTCCCCCAGGCATCCGATTTTATTGAAGGGATCTTAAATCTTCGCGGCAGGATTGTCACCATTATAAATCTGGGCAGAAAACTGGGGCTTGATCCGGTCAGCAAACATAAAGACAACCGGAATATTATCGTCAATTCAGATGATGAGCACATCGGTCTGCTCATCGATTCAATCAGCGATGTGGTTCTGGCCAAGGCAGATGATATTGAGCCTGCACCATCCAATATCGGCAGTATAAAGGGTAAATATTTTCAAGGGGTATTGAAAACGGAAAAACAGCTGATCGGCATTCTGGATATTGATGAGGTATTAAAGGAATAATGGAGACAATTAAAGCGCTTATTGTTGATGATACCATTGTCTACAGAAAAATTATTGGAGATGTTCTAAAGCAGATCCCCGGGATAGAGGTTGTCGGTACAGCCAACAATGGGAAAATAGCCCTTTCCAAAATCTCTTCATTGAAACCTGATTTGATTACACTTGACATTGAGATGCCCGAGCTCAACGGCATAGAGGTGCTGCAGGAGCTTAAGAATCAGGAAGATGCCCCAACCATCATCATGCTGTCCACCCTGACGCAACAAGGCAGTGAAATGACGATCAAGGCCCTTGAACTGGGTGCGTTTGATTTTATTGCCAAACCCAATGAAGGCAGGATGGTTGAAAATATCCAGAAGGTCCATGACGCGATCCTGCCCATATTGGAAACCCTCAAGCGCCAGAAGTCCACCCGGCAGAGAATTCTTGAAAAAATCCAATCAAAGTCCCGCACTGCGCCGACCCCTGAACCAGATCTTCAAAAACCCGTGGTCAGACCGCCCCGCACGCTGATCCAATCCAAATCTGAAGTCGTCGGGATCGGCATATCAACCGGCGGGCCCAATGCCTTGTCTAAAATGATTCCCATGCTGCCCGGCAATTTGAAGGCCGTGGTATTGATAGTTCAGCACATGCCGCCCATGTTCACCGCATCACTGGCCAACAGCCTGAATAAAAAATCAAAGCTTGAGGTCAGAGAAGCCAAAAGCGGTGATATCCTGGAGCCCGGGACAGTATTGATAGCACCCGGCGGCAAGCAGATGAAAATCATGGCGGCCGGTGACGGCATTACCCGGAAAATTCAAGTCACGGACGATCCTCCTGAAAATTCATGCAAGCCCTCGGTGGATTATCTGTTCAGATCCATTGCACAGCACTATGTGGGCCGGGCCACCGGTGTGATCATGACGGGAATGGGGTCTGACGGATCAAAGGGGCTTGTGCAGATGAAAAATAACGGATCCACCATCATCGCCCAGGACAAAGAAAGCTGTACGGTTTACGGGATGCCAAAGGAACCTATAGAATCCGGCATTGCAGATATTGTTGTCCCACTTGAACAAATTGCTGATGAAATTGTAAAAACAGTCATCAAATAACACTCTATAAGTAGTAATACTTTTATGGCAAAAATTAAAATCACTGCAGAAGAGTTTAAAAATTTCTCAAAGTATATTCTTGATATTTCAGGAATCGCTCTTGCTGCAGGCAAAGAATATCTGCTGGAAACCCGCCTGTATCCTTTGATCAACCGCTTGCAGCTGACATCCTATGATGAGTTGCTGCAAAAAGCGAAAAAAGATTTTAAAAAGGAACTTGAAAATGAAATAATTGATGCGGTTTCCACCAATGAAACCTATTTTTTCAGAGACAAATCCCCTTTTGAACTGTTGCAGCATAAAATCTTTCCTGATTTGATTGACCGCTGCATGAAAAAAAATCCCATGGGAAAACCCACCATCCGGCTGTGGAGTGCTGCCAATTCAACCGGGCAGGAAATATACAGTATTGCCATGTCATTGCTTGAAATGGGTGTTACACCGGATAAGTACAATGTCAAGCTCTTTGGAACGGATATCTCAGATGCTGCCATTGCCCAGGCAAGCTACGGATTATACAATAAATTTGAAGTGGCCCGCGGCCTTGACCCCAAACGCCTGGATCGTTTTTTTACCAAACAGGCAAACGATCAGTTCAAAATAAAAGATGAAGTCCGGGCCCTGGCCCAGTTCAAGAAAATGAACCTGATGAAGCCGTTTATCGGCCTTGGAAAATATGATATCGTCCTGTGCAGGAATGTAATGATCTATTTTAC
>JBNKNP010000337.1:0-11312 GCA_050293905.1 Desulfobacteraceae bacterium
GGGAATACTGCCCCTGTGTTCGTTCTGCAAAAAAATCCGGGATGACAAAGGATACTGGGAGCGGGTTGATGTTTACATTCACACGCATTCCGAGGCTGATATCAGCCACAGTATCTGTCCTGACTGCATGAAAATTCACTATCCGGACATTACATGCAAGCAGTAAACACACACCATTTGGGGATGAGTTTACACCGCATCAAAGGCGGCAATGGTTGTATCCAGCATCCGGTTGGAATATCCCCATTCATTATCAAACCAGGCCTGGACCTTAACCAGCCGTTTTCTGCTCACCCGGGTCTGGGCAAGGTCAATAACAGCAGATCTGGGGTCATGATTAAAATCACAGGAAACCAGGTGCTCGTCATTCACCCCCAACACCCCTTCAAGGCCGTTTTTTGATGCATCGCTTAAAATGGCGTTCACAGCCTCTTTGCCGGTATCGGTTTTAACCAGGAGCGTAATATCCATAATTGAAACATTGGTGGTGGGCACCCGGATGGCCAGGGTCTCAAATTTTCCGGCCAGAGTCGGCAGAATTTTGGCGATTCCCAGCTCCAGAGCCGTGTTGACCGGAATTATGGAATGCAGGGCGGACCGGGTTTTCCGAAGATCGGAATCATAGGCATCAATCACCGGCTGATCATGCATGGCGGAATGGATGGTGGTGACAGCCCCGCTTTCAATACCCAGTGCCTGGTCCAGGACATGCAGGACCGGGATGATACAATTTGTAGTACACGAGGCATTTGAGATGATGGTATGGGACTGTTTTAACTGATCGTGATTGACCCCGTATACAATGGTAGCATCCATCCGGTCCACGCCGGGCTGTGAAAAAATAACCTTTTTAGCCCCTGCCAGCAGATGAAGTTCAGCCGACTGCCGGTCGTTAAAAAATCCCGTGCAGTCCAGTACCACATCAATATCAAGATCTTTCCAGGGCAGATTGACAATATTTCTCTCCTGGAAAATCTTTATGCGGTCTTTTCCAATGATCAATTCAGAATGAGAATGGGTTACGGGCCTGGGAAACCGTCCATGGGTTGAATCGTACTTGGTCAAATGAACAATGGTTTTTTTATCTGCTGTCTCATTTATCGCGGCAAGCACAAGCCGGTCTGCATATTTTTCTGATTCATACAAGGCCCGGGCAATACACCGTCCGATTCTGCCATATCCGTTGACGGCAATATTAATTTTATTTTTCAAAGGTTTTGCAAGCCCCCTGGTAAACGATTGATCCATACCTTCTTTAAGAGCATCTATACCATAAACCCAATTATAATTTAACGATAAAATTTTGGTATTGATATGATATTGCGGGATACGGAAAAAAGGTTTGTTTGTCAGGTTCCATCCGGTGCTATTTTTAATGGACCAGCAGATGAAATGATCAGTCTTTTTTTTCGTGCCCGGGTATTGACCGGGATTTTCGGCACAATCTGCACCGATCATCAGAGCATTGTTCACATGAGAAGCAATCCGGGCAGGGGTATTTCTTGCAGCAATTCTCCCGCCCTTCCGGGATATAGAGTTTCCCTTTCATTCCCTTGATCTTGACAAACGGCATGCTCAACCTTCCCTTTCTGTTGCTCCAATACTCAGAACGTAAGGCGGATATCGGCTAAATCAAGGGAAAAGACATGTATTAAACTCATACGAAATCAATCGTATGCGTCTTCGTCTTCAGCTTTTTCTTCCTCAAGATCTACTTCAAAGGTGTCAGGCTCATTTTCAAAATTTTTATCGACAATGTCAGAAAGATCGTCGTCGTCAAAAAAATCATCCTCTGAAAATGCCAGCTCTTCATTTTCTTCAACAATGCTGTGAATGGCTTCAATCAAATTTCTTTCAAAACTTTCGGAAAAATCACCATCCCGGTCCGGGGAGAACTCGAATTCCTCTTCGTATTCATCCATTAAATCATACAGGTCTGAAACAAGGCTTGGATCTTCTAAATTTTCACCGTAAGATTCAATGGTGTCATTGTAAAGAGAATAGAGTTCAAATTCTTCAATAGCCTGGGCTATTGTCAATATTTTTGTCATTCCCCCACCTCCACAATCAAGTTTACACTTACTTTTTTCTAATATTAAACCTGATAAAATTTATGTCAATATCACAGTAACTTTTTTAAAAAAAATCTGCTGATCCACGCAAGAAAGGATTTATATGAAATAACAAAACCGGCAATGCAGGGGGGAGGGGAAGATAAATAAAAGTAAAAAAGGCAGACACTGTAAATTAATGGACAGCGCCTGCCTTTTAACAATTGCAGTTTAAAATACGGATCAGATCAGAATTTACCCACACTGTTGACAATCTCATCGTAATATTCAAGAACATCATCCTTCTTGTCAGATTCCATCACAGCCATAGCCGTCCTGGGATGCTGGTTCATGGTTCCGGTTACCATATAGGGGATGGAATATCCCCAGTCGATTTTTTTGCTCCAGGGAAAAATATTTTTTTCTATACACGCAATGATCGGGCGCACATCGAATTTTGGATTTTTCAAAAATGACAGCAGCAGTTCCAGCGGACAATTTCCTGCTCCGCGGCCGATGCCGTACAAGGTGGCGTCCAGAAAATTCACGCCGTTGATAATGGCGGAAATGGTATTTCCAAAGGCCAACTGCTGGTTGTTGTGAAAATGCGCTCCAATGGTTTTGCCCGGCAGCCGTTCAATATACTTCTGGGCCAGGGTATCGATATCTTCCGAGTAAAACGCACCAAAAGAATCCACCAGGTAAACAATGGGGACCTTGCTTTTGTTCAGATCTTCAAGCGCTTCATTGAGTTCACGCAGCCCGACGGTTGAGACAGCCATCAGGTTAATGGTGGTTTCAAATCCTTTTTCCATGCAATGGTGGGCCAGTGCAATGGCTTTGTCCATCTGGTGAACATAACAGGCAATCCTGATCAGATCCAGGGAGCTCTCTGATGCCGGTGGAATGTCGTTCAATTCAATTCGGCCGATATCTGCCATTGCAGACAGTTTAATCCGTTTTTCCCCGTCTCCGATTATTTTTTGCAGATCTTTTTCAAAACAGAATTTCCAGGGACCGAACTCTTTGACATCAAATGCACTCCTGGAGCTTAAATAGCCGATCTCCATATAATCCACCCCTGCATCTGCAAGGGCATGATATACATTTCGGACAAATTTTTCACTGAACTGCCATTTATTCATCAGACCGCCGTCTCTGACCGTACAATCAATTACCTTTATCTCTTTTCTAAACATTTCGATCTCCTGTCTGCTGGAACTCTCCAATAAATTTGCATGTTTCTATTCAAAGAAACAAGTGACTGAACTTGGGTTGTATACCAAACTGCTGGTTCTTGTCAATAAAAGGTTAATAAATATTTTAAAATTTTTAGCAAATTACAGACACTTAAAACAGGTATCCGGTCACATTTGTCCAATGCCGGGGTTTACAAAACAGGCCCTCAAGCTTATATTAACCTGAAAACAACCATCACAAACACGGAACATAACGGAGAAAAAAACAGTGAAACAAATACTGGTGCTTGCAACCACCAACCAGGGGAAAACCCGTGAAATCACCCGGCTTTTAAAAGGTCACGACATTGAAATTAAAAACTTGACAGACTTTGGTCCGATTCCCGAAGTAATTGAAGACGGAAAAACCTTTGACGACAATGCCTATAAAAAAGCCTCTTTTACGGCAAAAATTCTTGGATACCCTGCCATGGCAGACGATTCAGGTCTCTGTGTAGAAGCGCTTGACGGGGCACCCGGCGTATATTCCGCCCGTTACGCCGGAGAGAATGCCACAGATGCAGACAATGTTAAAAAGATGCTTCAAGACTTAAAGGGCAAGGACAACCGCGCTGCAGCCTTTAAATGCGTCATCTCCATTGCACTTCCCACGGGCGCGGCCCTGACCTATGAAGGGGAATGCCATGGGATCATTACTGATGAGCCCGTGGGAGAAAACGGATTCGGATATGACCCGCTCTTTTTTTACCCGGATCTTAACAAAACCTTTGCACAGCTGTCCATGGATGAAAAAGGCCGGGTCAGCCACAGGGGAAAAGCCTTGAAACAGGTGGCCGGTGAAATTGATAAAATAATCGACTGGATCGATATCCATATGCCCCGGTTTGAAAAAGCAGGCTGCCAGGGAAGTAAAAAATGAATTTTGAAAGCTTTCAGGAACTGGTAAAAGCCAACCGGTCGTGCCGCCGCTTTGACCATTCCCATAAAATTGATAAAACCGTATTGAAATCGCTGGTTGACCTGGCAAGGCACACTGCCTCTGCCGCCAATATGCAGCCGCTCAAATACATGATATGCAACGACGAAGAAAAAAACGGTCAGATCTTTTCCTGCCTGGGCTGGGCCGCTTATCTGACCGACTGGAAAGGCCCGGTCAAAGAAGAACAACCTTCAGCATATATTGTCATTTTAGGAGATACCCGGGTTGCCAAACGCTTCTGGTGCGATCACGGCATTGCAGCCCAGACCATGCTGCTGGGTGCTAGATCCATGGGGCTTGCCGGCTGCATGTTTGCAGCCATCAACACAAAAAAGCTCAGACAGTTTTTACAGATTCAGGATCATCTGGAAATCAAACTGGTCATCGCCCTTGGCAAACCCGTTGAAATCCAGCAGATTGATGATGTAAAGGAAGATGGGGACATTAAATATTTCAGGGATGAAAACCAGATCCACCATGTCCCGAAAAGAAAGTTAAAGGATCTTATTATCAGATCATGGTAAACCGGATGTACATTCTTCTGGTCAACCCCGCCTGTCAGGATAAACGGGTCACGGATGACGATGCCAGACAGGTGCCCATCGGGTTGTATTATATTGCCGCCCTTTTAAAGGAAAACGGGTTTGAAACAGCCATCCTCAACCTTGGCGGATGTGGCGGCGATCCAATTGCTGAATTCATTAAAACAATCCATACCCGGCCGCCGGATATGATTGGTTTTTCCGTGACCAATCCCAGCCGGATCAATGCCATGGACTGCGCCCGCACGCTGAAAAAATCGTACCCCGATGTTCCGGTTATATTCGGCGGGCCTGCTCCGACCTTTCTATACGAACACCTTCTGGATGCCTGCCCGGACATTGACTTTATTGTTCCGGCGGAAGGCGAATTCACGCTTGTGGAACTTGCCAAAGCCATTGAATCCAAAGAGCATCCGCCATTTGAACAGATCAAAGGCCTGATATTCAAACAGGCCGGCCAATTGATTAAAACCCCGTCCCGGACCCTGATCAATGACCTGGACTTTTTGGTCCACCCGTCAAAGTATTTTACATTTGCCCATCTTTCCATGTCCCGGGGATGTCCCGGCAAATGTACCTTTTGCGGATCACCAAAATTCTGGCCAAACCAGCAGGTCAGATTTCATTCTCCAGGCTGGATGGCCGAAGAAATAGAAGCACAGTTTAAAAACGGGGTGAGTCATTTTTTCATGTCTGATGACACCTTTACCATGGACAGGGACCGTGTAATCGGGCTGTGCACAAAACTGATTGAAAAACAACTGTCCATCACCTGGAATGCGATTTCACGAGTGGATTATATTGATCCGGAGCTGCTCACCTTCATGAGAAAGGCCGGCTGCATTCAGATCAGCTTCGGGGTGGAGTCAGGATCTTCAGAGATCCGGAAAACCCTTGGGAAACCCGTTACCCATGAAAAAATCATCCAGGCCTTTGAACAGACCCTTTCCCACGGCATTCTGCCCCGGGCATATTTTATATACGGATCACCAGGTGAAACCGGTGAAACAATCCAGGCCAGCATTGATCTGATGCGCCGGATCAAACCTTTGAGTGCGGTCTTTTATATGCTGGTTCTTTTCCCGGGGACATATCTTTATCAACGCGCCAAAAAAAAGGGCCTGGTCAGTGATGACATCTGGCATGAGTCTATTGAAGATCTTCCCTGGTTTGAGATTGATGAAATCCTTGACTTTAAAACGGTGAAAGGATTTGGCAACCAGCTTCGAACCGAATTTTTCTCAAGCATTGAAACGACAGTCAAATCTCTGGAACTGGTCGACAAAAAAGACCTGTATCCATTCCATGCTGATTTTTTATCCCGGCTTGCCATGACCTTTTCCCATGGAGAATATAAAAACCATCCACTGGTTCGGCATCCACTCGACACGGCCATGCACCTGTTTGAAAAAGCCCTGGAATATGCACCGGATTTCCGGGCATTTCTGGGCCTTGCCATGATTTTACAGCAAAAAAAGGACTTTTACAGATCATTGCAGATACTGGGGCAGGGACTTGAAATTCAACCGGATCACAAAGACCTGAATATCTGCACAGGCGTCTGCCTGATGAATATGGGCAGTTTCAGGCAGGCCCTTCCGTATTTTGAAAAATTTGAGTCATCTGCAGATGCCGGACACTATATCCGGATCTGCCGTCAACACATATAATGTTAAGGACATCCTGAATGGACGAACAAACCGATTACAGAATTGCCAACAAGAGAAAAAGGGAATTAAAATTACGCCACCAGAGACACGACATCCTGAAAAAAGACGGTGAGGCGGCTCTTTCAGCCATACTGGATGCACCGTCACCGGCGACGCTCGTTCAGTCCTTCCCGGATCAGGACCTGTATTATCTGATGAATAAAATCGGTCCGGATGATTTTACCCCCATTCTTTCCATGGCCACTTCAGATCAATGGGAATATATTCTGGATGTGGATGTCTGGGAAAATGACCGGCTGGACCTATCTGCCATGACCCGGACATTTGATCTGCTGTTCCAGGCAGATCCCCACCGCCTGCTGCGATGGGCCATCACCCAAAAGCCTGACTTTCTGGAATTCTACCTGTTTAAAAACATGTCTGTTTTTATCCGGGAACATGATGAACCCCCGCCGTCTGATTTTGACGATTATATCACTTTAGATGACAAATTCTATTTCAGGTTCCCAGACAAACCAGAATCAGCCCCCCTTCCGGATGACGACCAGGTGCTGGTTTCCAAAACAGACCGGGATCCCGGAGAACTGATTGAAACCATGCTCAAAACTCTGGCAGACATGGATTTGTCTGTATTTCACGGGTTGCTGCTTGAAACTTCGGCACTGCTCCCGGCTGAAACAGAAGAGGAACAGTTCAGGCTGAAAAATATCCGGCTGGCTGAAAAAGGGTTTTTGCCGGCCCATGAAGCGGTCGGCATTTACCAGCCGGTCGGCCGGTCATCTTTGGGGAAACGACCTGAGTCACTGGATTTTGATCATGAAAATTTTGATCCGGATCTTCCGCTCCCCCCCCAGTTTTTCGCAGGATTCATGGAAGGAGACAACCTGTTTATCAAGTCTGTTCAACTGTTTGATTCCAAGGCAGCCCTGGTGCTGGAATCTGAACTGGCCGCCCTGATAAACAAAGTCATTTCAGCCGACAAGGTCAGGCTGCGCAGCAAAAAAGACCTTGAATCGGTCATAGCCAAAACCTGCAGTTACCTTAACCTGGGTCTTGAAATCCTGTTAAACGGTGAACAAAGCCCGGCCAGTGCCAAAGCCGTTATTCAGGATCATTTCTTAGAAAATATTTTCAGGACCGGTTCACGGGAAGGCATCCGCTTGAAAACCCGCGCTGAAAAATGGTTCAGCCAAAGTTTTATGCATAAAAACAATTTACCGCTCAGTTTTCTGGATGAATGGTATTTAGGGGTCATCGGCGGTCTATTGATTGACAGGCCATTATTTTTTGATCAGGCAGCCCCTGGTGAACGCTACCGGAATTTTAAGACAACAGCCGATATTAAAAAAACAGCAGAGGTGATAGACCAGATCATCGCTCTTGATCATATCCTCAGCCGCCTGGAGGTGGACATCAGCTCGTTTACCAGCGGCATGCTCACCTACAAAACATTGATCCTGACCCTGTGGGCTAAAAACAGGCTTAAACTGGACCACACCCTTGAACCCATTCCTGTCCGGTCTTTCCGGCCTTTTTTCGCAGCCCTGTTCGCGTCGGATGATTCAGACAAAGCCGGGGCATCCCCTTTCAGCGATCTTCTCATCTTTGTGGAGCAGGCAACGGGTTTATCTTCACAGGATATAACAGATGCCGGGTCTGTCGTCATTCATAACCTGATCAAAGAGCTTGAAGACGAATATGCCAAAGTTGATCCCAGGGATCTTGATCCCAGGTTCATTCCCCATTTCCTGCTGAAAACAGACAAAACGCCCTGACGGATATTCAGGCAAAAACATTAATAATGGCTGTGCTGCTGGCTTTGTATATCGACCGGCGGCTGGACCCTTCCGAATCATAGGAAAGAATATGGTTGCGGGAAAAAACATAGTTGCTTTCACTCTTCCCGTGAATGGTATCGATCCGGTCTGATATTTTTGTAAAAAACCCATTCTCTCCGGCCAGTGCATCATACACATCCCTTAAACCGGCTGTAACGTTTTTTACAAAATCTTCGCTGATCTCAAGGGTTCCATCCATATTCAGTGTTAACCCGATATCCATAAGGTCGGCATCAATGGAATTGCTGTTTTCCAGGTTCAGCTCTGAAGAAAACCCGATATGAACTGCTGTTTTGCTGTCTGTCTCTTCAATCGGTTCCAAAGTAACGGTTTTGTTTTGTGTGGCCAGGCTGGAAAGATCTTTGAACAGGGCGTCTTTCAGGCTGGAGCTGATCACGCTTTCATTATCGTCAATCCAGCGGATCAATTCATTATAATCTTCAATCACCTGCGTCAGTTCATTTGAAAGAGCTGCCCGGCCTTGTTTTACATTGACCTGGACATTTTCACCAAGGCCTGTAACTCCCAGAAGATAGCCCTCCACCCTGCCCGCATCAATGGTTATGTCATTGGAATCAAAGGACTGGGAAACGCCGTTAAGCTTGTATTGATTTTCAAGACCGAACCGGGAGATCCTGTCCAGGTTAAGATCCTCTATAAGGGTACCACTGGTATCGTTCAGGGAAAAATCAATTTCATCCCCGGTGGAAATACCGGAGATGACCAGATGAGACATGTCTTTATAGGCATTTTCCCGGTATGGGTTGTAGTCTCTGACCTTTGTATCCACCAGGCGGGCGGTCACATCAACACCCAGATTATTAATAGACCGTTCAAGATCCCGCAGGACAGACCTGTTTGTCAGCGGTGCGTCATCACTGTTCTCCACGTCAACATCAATGGAATAGGTGGTTGAATCCAGCGTCAGGGTATAGGTATATGTTCCGGTTTCAAACTCAGTCACCCCATCACTGACCAGTCTGTCGCTGACGGCAGTACGTGCCGTGGCAAGAGAATCAATATTCAGGGAATAATCCTTTTCACCGGCACCGGCTGCGGCTTTTGCCAGAAGGATGGAAGAATCACTGGTTTGAGCTGTTTTTACCTGCCAGGAAAATGCATTGGATAAAAAGGCACTGGATAAAAGACGGGTTTGGAAATATCCCAGTTTTGACTGTAATGCGGCTGCCACATCAGATATTCTTCCCCGGTTATCATAGGATCGTGCAGAAAATTGAGATGTCTGATCAATATTCGGCGCCACCGTATTCTGAAACCGGCGCAGAGAATCAAAGGGAAAAGGTTCAGTTACTTTATTTTCATTGATGGAATCCATCACCCTCCCTGAAAAAACAACCGTTCATACGTTCTTCACTATATCATACACACGGATTTCCAACAAACAAAAAAACGGTCTGTCCGGTTTCTGCAATTAAGATTGAAAACAGGGCGCCTTGATGATATAGCCTGTCCAATGACACTGTGCTTGCATCAAAATATCAATATACATACACTAACGGCAAAACCGGGTGTAGTCATCTGGTACGCAAAAATACCGGATATCATCAATTGTGTTTTAAAAAACGGCATTAACCGCAATTCCGGTTTTCAGACAAATGAACTATTTCAAAAAGAAAATTTCAATATCCCTTTTTTAAACGCTGATGAGATCAGCACGCTCAACCGGTTTAAGGCGCTGAAAAAACAGACAGAGTGGATGGCCGGGCGGTACCTTCTCAAACAGATGGTTCACAAATTTTTCATGTCCGGCCATGCCTTGAAAAACATCAATATTCACTACCAGGATCTTGGCGCCCCTTTTGTAGGGAATCATCCGAATATTGCTGTTTCACTCTCACACAGCCACGCCTATACCGCAGCAGCCTGCTCCGTCAACCAGGGGCAGACCATAGGCATTGATATTGAAAAAATATCAACAAAACCGGACAAGGGCTTTTTAAAAATCGCTTTTACACAAAACGAACGTCAACACCTGGCCGAAGATGCAGCCCGGATCTTTCGCCACTGGACCATAAAAGAAGCCTATCTGAAATATATTAAAAAGGGATTTAACGAAAGCCTTCACAAAGTTGAGGTCATTCACGACCGCATCCTGCACCATCAAAAAAAGGCCGAGGTGGATATCTTTTGTACCGGTATAGATGATGAATATATACTCAGTGTCGTTTCAGACTGATATATTAATATTTTCAAGCCTGTTTTCACTGTATTATTGACATCTGCCGGCCCCGGGACTGGCGAATAAAACTTCCCAGCAAACTAACCGGCATTGGCTACACAGTAATAACCTCCGGACTTTTAATAATATTGCTCACCGGTTTGATGATGATTTATAAAACGTTGAAATACCGGATAGCCCGGGCACCCATCCGCCCAAAAATTTGAGTTTGTCCTGCAAATAGTCCACACCTCAAACACCTCGGTTTGTTCTGCTATATTTTTTTTAAGCAGACTCCTAAATAACAAATGTAGTCAACGCCTTTATTGACAAGGGTTTCTGTCAGAGCTTATAGACATAGTCAACAGTCTCCAACAATTCAGGTTTTATTTTTATTTTGTAGTCTCAGTGCTTGACGGAGACAGCACTGCGGTTCTCGGCGGCGGACCCGGTGAGAACACCCAAAATAACCTCTCGCCGATTCATTTTTAAAGTTGAAATCAGAGTACATATTTTCAATATCGTTCTTTTTGGCCCTCTTATAAGGAAATCAAATTTTGAGGCCAACTTTTATCTTCATACAGGTATGCATCTTTTGGATCAAATGCCCCTTTTTCAGTGATAATTTTCTCGATTCTCGACGCCGGCACAATATCTTCCCTAGGATTATAATCTTTATATCTATTCACTATAGGTGCGAAATCCAAGTCAGTGGTAAGCCACTCATTGTTTCTTGTCAGATCCGACCGTTCATGAAAATTACCTATTTTCATTGAGTTGGCTACAACATAGACAGGTGTACGATAATTTGACGCCAGATCTGCTATGGATAAATGGCCCAGTGTGTGGACCAC
>JBNKNP010000338.1:0-17886 GCA_050293905.1 Desulfobacteraceae bacterium
AGCAAAAAAACAGAGCTTGCAGATATAAAAATATTTTCGATACCCTGTTTTTCTAAAATCTGATTATTAACCAATGTGCCTATCCCGCTCCCACAGAAAATGCCAAAGGAAACCAATGCCATTGCTGTCCCTCTCATATGGGGAATAATACTCTGGGCCATGATGAGATTGGCAGAATGAACAAAGACAAACATAATACCCATGATAAGCAGCAGTAGAGCAATTAATGGATAATATGTCTCTGTTGAAAGCTGATATATGGCAATACTTCCTAAAATAGCGGCAATTATACATACATTATTCTCAATTTTTATTCTTATCTTCTCAATCATACTGGATCCCGCAAGGCCACCAATTCCGAAAAATGAAAGAACAAAGCCGATGGAAATGATATTCAAATTTGTATGATTTGATACCAGTTCGCCTGCATATGTAAACGATCCAAACACCGCAAAACCGGAAATAAGAATAAGCAACACTACACTCATTAATTTACCATTACTAAAGGCTTTACTATAAATTTTAAAATAATTCAGTTTTTTAATAGTTCCTTTGCTTGGTTCAAGTGCGGTTAATATTAAAAAGGAAACAATTAGCTCTGCTACACCATAAGCAAGATAGACGCCTTTCCAGGAAGCAATATAAGAAATTGCACCTCCAATAATTGTGGCAAGTGCACCGCCAAGCAACATCCATCCCATCAATTTAAATTACTTTATTATAATATTAGCAATAACTAATATTAAAACCGAAAAAAATAGCGGTTTTAGCCAATATCGAAAAGCACTCCCATTTCATCCTTTAGCATGATTTTAAACTTATCCAAATTTTCTCTGTTAATTGAGTAATGGACAAAGGATCCTTTTCTCACACTATTAACAATGCCTGCTTGCTTCAGAATCCTTAAATGCTGCGAAACAGCAGATTGTGTCACGCCAATTCTGTTAACCATTGCATTAACGCATAGCGGACCGTTTTTCCCCGTGCATGCACCCGGTATGCATGTGCCCAATGTAATTTCATCAGATGAACTTTCACATAACATTTTAAGTAGTTTCAACCTTGTGGGATCAGAAAATGCTTTAAATATCTCAGATAGCTTCTCAATTTTATTCATTAGACTTTCCTTTGAATAATTAATCTCCAATTAGCATATTAGCAATAACTAATATGATTTTTGTGGCTTGTCAACAAATATCTGCAATTTTAATTTTAAGCCTATACTTTATTAAAGCACACAGCCTGAGGTGAAATATGGAAATAAATGCTGGTCAGGGCGATTATGAAATCAAGACGGGAAGGTTATATCGGAAATACATAAGAAGTATGGATGTAAAAATATTCATGGAAATTGAGAAAAAAAAGCCGCCGCAGAACGGAATGTCCTGCGGCGGCTTTGGTTATATTGAAAAATATGTTGGTCGATTGTTATTTCTGGGCGTTCACCTCAACCCGTCTGTTTTGTGCACGGCCTTCATCGGTATTATTTGAAGCAACAGGTTTTGATTCGCCGAATCCTTTCACTTCAATACGGCTTTCCCGGACACCTTTGGAGATCAGATATTCTTTTACTGCATTGGCGCGTCTTAAGGAAAGCGCATCATTATAGGCGGCTGAACCGCGGCTGTCGCAATGCCCTTCAAGGATAAGTTTCATTCCGAAATTTTTTCCAATCAGATCCACTACATTATTCAGCTTGGGATAAGCTTCAGTTCTAACGGTATCTTCATTATATCCGAACAGAACATTGGCAAGAATTCCGCATCCAACAGCATTTACCATCACGCCTTTGGGGGTGTCCGGGCACTGGTCAACATCGTCATAAACACCGTCCATGTCTGAATCGGTTTTAATAGTCATTTTCGGGACACCGGCTTTTCTGTTCAAGAAAGCTTTTTCTACGAAAGTGGCCATGCCCGCAGTTGTAAGAAGCTGATCGCCGGTGGAGTAGAATCCGCATTTTCCAATGGCTGCAATTTCTTTCATCAGGGCTTCACCTTCGGGCGCCTGGCCCACAAGGATGGGGTAAAAGCAGATGTTGGGATAGGTTTTCTTTAAATTTTTAGCTGAGGCAATGATATTCCCGGGCAGATCAAGACCATCGGAGATAAAGACGACTGCCTTTGACCCGTTTTTATACTTTGCAAAATCGTCGACAGCCGCGTCAATGGCTTTAAACAACGGGCTGGGGCCGCCGGCTTCGGTAATTTTATCAAAGCCTGCTTTCAGTTTTGCAGTTGAATACCGTTCCATGCCATAAAAAAGTTCGGTCTCTTTTTCACTGACATTAACGGAATGGCCGCAGGACCGGAGTCCGGCAGTCTGATTCAGTTCCGGAAGCATTGCGTTCATGCGGTCTACCAGGCCCCGGGCAACTTTGAATTTATTATACGTTTTTCCATCCTGGCTCATGGAGCTGGACGCATCAAATAAAATCAAAAACGTATCTACTTTGGATGTGTAATTGTTCTTGTCAAAGCTGACGGCATCAAATGGGGGCAGTTCTACCATATCTTTACCTGCACATCCAAAAAAGAACAAGAAAGCCGAAAGTACCAGTAAAATTTTAGCAAAGCGCTTCATGTGTTTTCTCCTTTTAATTGAATTAGTACTGTCAATGTTGATTTTAATCTGAAAAAGTAATACTTGTTTTTACAGGATAACAGCTTTAAAATCAAGCTTGTTTTGATATAATGCGCCACTGGCGCGGACTGATTTCTTATGAATTTAATCGCTTTTCCCATCAGGCGATAGCGAAGACGTGATTTCCCTGCCGGCCGGAAAATAGAGTTCAAACATCATTCCTTCATCGGGGTTGTTTTTTACTTCTAAATATCCGTTATGATCCTTGACCGAATTCCAGACAACATACAGGCCGAGGCCGGATCTGTTACGGCCCATTTTTTTCTTGATGAAAAACGGCTCAAATATCCGGGGAATAAGTTCATCCGGTATGTCTGACCCGCTGTCTGTTATCTTTAACACGACATACTCACCCTCCGGGATGGTTTCATACCCCTTTAACGGGAACTCAATAATGGTGTTAAAGGTTTTGATTTCAATGGTGCCGTTATTTTCTATATTCTCAGCCGCATTAATCACAAGGTTCATTATTGTTTTTTTAATATGGGTTTCAGATCCGAGAAGATTTAACAGATCAGGCTCAAGAATAATATTAAAGAGGATGCCGGGATATTTGGAGATTAAATGGTGGTGAGCCGCCCCGACAAGGTATTCGTTAAGGATCGTGTTCAGGTTGATCACGTTTTCCAGCGTCACCTTTCTTCTTGTTAATGTGAGCATATCCTGAACAATATCAGCAGCATTGATACCGGCTTCAAGCATGAATTTAACAGGTTCAATCAAAGGGCTGTCCTCTTGGAGCTGAAGCAGCAGCAGTTCCGGGTAGCTGACCAGTCCGGAAAGAATGTTATTCAGATCATGGGCAACACTGCCGGCCATGGTACCAATGAATTCAAGTTTCCGGGCTTGTTTGAGGTCTTCTGTAAGCAGCAATTGTTCTTCTTCCCGTGACAAAAAGGCAGCCAGAGTCTGAATGCAATGAATATCATCATGTGTATATATCCTGTTATCTGAATTCATAACACACAGGGAGCCAATGACCTGTTCCCTGCATGTTACCGGAAAACCAAGATAGGATTTCAAATTGTGTTTTTTAACATGGAAATCCGTGGTAAAGAACTTTGTTTTTTCCAGGTCTTCAATGGCTACCGGCTCATTTTTCCCTTTGATTGTGGCTTCCCAGCAGATATGGCCTTTGGGGGCAAACTGCCGGTCCAGATCCTGCGGCTGGTTATGTCCGGCCCGGACCATAAGAGATTGGGCGTCTTCATCGATCCGGTTATACAGAGAATATGACCCTCCAAGGATAATGCATGCCTGTTCAACCAGGATATTGATATTTTTTGTGCAATCCGAGCCCAACAGGTGAAAGATTTGGGCAAGCCCGGCTAATCTGATACTATGATCGCTTATTTCAATGGTTGATGGTGAATCTGTCATGTGATTCCTTTTCCCTTAAAAGCGCTTCCCCCTGTTTTATTGTTAAATATTTTCAAGTTCAAGTCTTTTTTTAATATCTTGCAATTTGAAGCCAACAATTATATACGAATGCTGGTTATGACCCGTAAATCTTTTAGAAGAAAACAGCAGTAAACTATGGAATATTATCAGGGAATCATTCTTGGCATTGTGCAGGGATTGACGGAATTTCTGCCGGTGAGCAGTTCCGGTCACCTGGTCCTTGGCCAGATTTTTTTCGGTTACACAGAAGCGCAGCTTGCATTTGATATCAGTGTTCATGTCGGAACCCTTCTGGCTGTCTTTGTCGTATATTTCAAGGATATCCTTGCCATGCTGACATCAATTGGACGGTTTGTTGCAGCAGTGTCTGCCCGTCAGTCCGTTTCCGGTCTGATCCAACAGGACAAGAATCTTTTAATGGCTTTCATGATCATTGCAGGCTCTGTTCCCACGGCCGTTATCGGTCTTGTGCTCAAAAAATTCGAGCATGTATTGTTTGCGTCAAGTGTTCTGGTCGGTTTCATGCTGATCTTGACCGGTACCATCCTCTGGCTGTCCCGGAAATATTACCAGACCCCGGAGCAGGCAGCAGGTCCTGGGCCTGGTCGGTCTGAAAATCAGTCCGGACCCGGGTACGGAATAAAAGAAGCCTGCGTTATCGGTATCGTCCAGGGGCTTGCCGTCATTCCCGGAATTTCAAGATCCGGCAGCACCATAGCGACCGGTCTGTTCATGGGGCTGGACAGGGATACGGCAGCCAGGTTTTCTTTCCTTTTATCCATTCCTGCGATTGTCGGGGCTGAACTGCTGGGGGTTAAAGAAATGATTGAAACCGGCGGCAGCATAGATGCAGTGACCCTTTTTGCAACCCTTGCAGCTTTTATTACAGGGCTTGCCGCATTAAAAATATTGATTAAACTGGTCCATGCGGGAAGGTTCCATTTGTTTGCACCGTATTGCTGGCTTGTGGGGGCACTGGTCCTTTTATCGAATATCATTTAAAGGAGGGAGTATGAATCCGGGGATTTTCAGAGAATACGATATCAGAGGCATTGCCGGTAAAGATATTAAAGAAGAAGATGTCGTCAATATCGGCAAAGCCTACGGCAGTGTGTTAAGCCGGGAAAATAAAAAAATTGTCTCAGTGGGAAGAGACTGCAGGAAAACATCTGAAAAATTTTCACAATTGTTTATCCAGGGCATTATTTCCACAGGGTGCAATGTCATTGATATCGGCACCTGCCCGACACCGGTCCTGTATTTCAGTATTCATCACCTGGATCTTGACGGAGGTGCCATGGTCACGGCCAGTCACAATCCGCCGGAATACAATGGATTTAAATTAATGAGCGGTCAGGATTCCATCCACAGCCAGGGGCTGCAGGATGTCCGCAAATTGATTGAGAATAATGATTTTTCCCAGGGCAGCGGCACGGTGACGAAAAAAGATATGATCACACCTTACATGGATAATGTTGTGAATATAATCGATATTAAAAAGCCGATCAGGGTCGGTATTGATGCGGGTAACGGTACCGGCGGTCTTACCGCGCTTCCTGTATTAAAACGTCTGGGCTGTGAAATTCATGATATATACTGCGATCTGGACGGCACCTTTCCCAACCACGAAGCAGACCCCACCCAGAAAAAAAACCTGCTGGATCTGATTGATCTGGTCAAAAAAGAGAAACTGGATCTGGGCGTGGGATATGACGGGGATGCCGACCGGATCGGCGTGGTGGATAAAAACGGGGAGGTCATTTACGGCGATCAGCTCATGGTGATCTATGCCAGGGAAATTCTGGCGCGCCATCCCGGGGCCACCTTTATTTCAGAAGTCAAATGCTCCATGGTCATGTACGATGATATTCGCAAACACGGCGGCAATGCCATTATGTGGCGTACGGGCCATTCGTTGATCAAGAAAAAAATGAAAGAGGAAAATGCCGCCCTGGCAGGGGAAATGAGCGGCCATATGTTTTTCAAGGACCGGTACCTGGGCTTTGATGACGCTTTATATGCCACCTGCCGGCTGCTGGAAATCATGGCAGCCACAGGGATGGGCGTGGACGAACTGATCCGGGATCTGCCCAGGACCTATACCACACCTGAAATACGGGTGGACTGCGCAGATGACATTAAATTTGATGTGGTAGATAAAATAGTCGCCTGTTTCAAGGCCCGGCAGGAAGTGATTGATATTGACGGCATGCGGGCGCTTTACGATGACGGCTGGGGTCTGGTAAGGGCATCCAATACCCAGCCGGCCCTGGTGTTGCGGTTTGAAGCATTGAGCCGGGAGCGGCTGGATGAAATCAGAAAAGAGATAGAAACAGAGCTGAACCGCATCATAGAAGAGATCAAATAGGATATTAACCGGATTTATGGAGTTATCGGAGCAGCAGAAGGTCGCAGTCAATCATACAGGGTCGCCGGCACTTGTCGTGGCCGGTGCCGGATCAGGCAAAACCCGGACCCTGACCGCCAAGTTTTCCCATCTGATCAGCCAGGGCCACGATCCGGAACGGATTTTAGCCATCACGTTCACCAATAAGGCTGCCCAGGAAATGAAGTCCCGCCTGATCGAGCTGACCGGCCTTGGCGAGCATCGGTTTCAATGGGTGAGAACCTATCATTCCGCCTGTCTGATGATATTAAAGCAGCATTGCGAAAAAATGGGATATATCCCGCCGCTGCAGGTTTTTACGGTTTACAGCCAGGAAAAGCTGCTGAAAGAACTGTGTGTGAAAAACAGTGTGGATAAAAAACATGCCGGCAAGATCCTGTCCTGGATTTCACGGGCGAAAAATTATGGGAACCCGGATGCGTATTTTGATCTTAAACCCGGGTTTTTAGGAATTAAAATCCAGGAATTTCACGAACAGTATGAAGCCCGGCTCAAAGAAATGAATGTGGTGGATTTTGATAATATCCTGCTGAAAACAAGAGATCTTCTGCAGCAGTTCAAAGATGTCAGGGACTACTATAAAAATTATTTTTCCTATATTCTTGTGGACGAATACCAGGATTCCAATAATATTCAGGAAGACCTGACCAACCTGCTGCTGGGGCCTCACCGGAATCTTTTCTGCGTGGGCGATGACTGGCAGGCTGTTTACGGGTTCCGGGGATCAAATGTGAATCATTTCCTGGAGTTCGGGAAAAAATACGAACATTCGAAGATTTTCAGGCTGGAGGAAAACTACCGGTCTGCTGATGAGATTGTCCAGGCAGCCAATGACCTGATTGATTATAACCCGGACAAAATGGACAAAAAATGTTTTTCCAAAAAGCGCGGCGGTGTGGTTGAAATTTATGATTTCATGTCCGATACCCATGAAGCCGAATGGGTTGCCAGGCGGATAAAGGGCTTGAACCGTATGGGCCAGGGCATCCCTTATGAAAAAATGGCAGTGGTTTACCGAACCAAGTTCTGCTCGCTTCCTTTTGAAAAAATATTCAGGCAGTACCGGATTCCCTACCAGCTTAGAGGGTCCCAGGGTTTTTTTGAGCGCATGGAAATTTTAGATATCAATTCTTATCTGAGTGCTGCTTTTTTCCCCAATGATGATGTGTCGTTTGAGCGCATTGTGAATACGCCAAAACGGGGAATCGGGCCGGGAATGATCAAAAAGATCGCCGCCCTGAGAACCGAGAAGGTCAGTCTCCAGGATGCGGCAAGGATCATGGTGAAAGACCGGGTGCTGACCAAGAAAATTCACGAGAACCTGTCTTCTGTGCTTAAAGTTCTGGATGACATCCGGGAACTTCCGCCCGGGCGGGCCATGGATGAAGTGATCGAGCAGACCGGATATTACGAATACCTGGAAAAGAAGGTCAAAACCAAGGCTGAGTTTGTCAGTAAAAAAGAGAATATTGAACAATTGATCCATACGGCACGGGCTAAGGCGGATATGCTGGAATACCTGGAAGAGGCGGCTTTGATCAGGGAAGACACTGAAGATGATGAGCAGTCTTCAGACGGTGTTTCGCTTTTGACCATTCATTCGGCCAAAGGCCTGGAATATGATACCGTCTTTATTGCAGGATGCGAGGAGCGGCTTTTTCCCCACTGGCGTTCAATTGATGCCGGAGACAAGGCGCTTTTTGAGGAAAGACGGCTGATGTATGTGGGCATGACCCGGGCTGAGCGGTTTTTGTACCTGACCCATGCCAATTACCGGAAAGGAGAGTTTTCCGTCCGGAGCCGGTTTCTGGATCAGGTTGAAGAATGTATTTCCTGATCAGGTGTAAGCAGAAGGCAATGAAATGGCTGATTTCTATTCTTTAAAAGAACCGTTGCCAAAGCTGTTGCAAAAGCTTTTTGAAGACGGCAAAGGAGTTATCCCCACTGATAGAAAAGGGGTGTTTATCACCCTTTTCTTTGCCATTTTCACAACGGTTACCGGTGTGGGTATCGTGGTTCCCCTGCTGCCGGTTTATGCCACGGATCTTGGAGCGGCCGGCCTTTATGTGGGCCTGATATTCGGGGCATTTTCCATTTCCAGGACCATTCTGCTGCCCGTGTTCGGCAGGTTGTCTGATTACAGGGGAAGAAAGCCCTTTATTGTCACCGGACTCTTTGCCTACACCTTGATTTCCATTGCGTTTATTTTTTCCGATACAGTGGAATCGCTAATTTTTCTCAGATTTATCCAGGGCGCAGCCTCTGCCATGATCATGCCGGTGGTCCAGGCCTATGTGGGAGAGATTACTCCGGAAGGCTCGGAAGGGTATTCCATGGGATTGTTCAACCTGTCCATGTTCTTGAGCCTGAGTCTGGGGCCCCTTCTGGGCGGCAGTATAAAAGATGTTTTGTCCCTGGATGCCGCTTTTGCCTGTATGGGGGTTCTCTCCGGCGCTGGGCTCATGCTCTGTGTGTTTTTTCTGCCCCCGGTATCCGGGGAGGTCAGCTGCGAAAAGCGGGAAAATCCCATGCCCTGGTCGAATCTGCTGAAAGACAGGTCTATTGTGATGATTTTTTTATTCCGCTTCGCCTATACCTCGTGTATCGGGGTAATCTGGTGCTTTATGCCGGTCTATGCCCATACGAAGTTTTCTCTTTCAAGCTCTCTGATCGGTTTTCTGGTGATGCTGGGTGTGTTTGTGTCCGGACTGCTCCAGCTGCCCATGGGATATCTTTCCGACCGGATCAATAAAAAAAAACTGGTCCTTGCCGGCGGACTGCTGTCCACCATGGGGATACTTCTGCCGTATTATGCAACGGATTTTTCAGACCTTGTTGTTGCGGTCTGTCTGTTTGGTATGGGCGGGGGGATTTCCATGCCGGCCATCATGGCTTTTGCCGTGATCAAAGGCGAAGAGAAAAAAGCCCTTGGGTCGGTCATGTCCATCATTACGGTGGCACACAGCCTGGGGATGCTCACCGGTTCCATGGTGGCCGGTCTGGCCATGGATTATTTCAGCCTGGCTTTTTCGTTCCCCTGCGGCATGCTGATCATGGGGCTGGGAACCCTTGTTTTTCTTTTTGGAATGGATAATAAATTGGCCTGACCTTGTTTTAGAAGTTAAGCCGTAATAATGCGATCCATCGCCGGAATCTGCAATACATTTTGCTTCATATCATTATAAAAGACAGGCCTTGACGCGGTCCCGGGACGCGTTTATAATCTTTCCTATATACAATCCGTTGATATTCCAGAGCTTCACCTGAAAAAAAGGGGGTTTTAAATTTCGCGTCCATAGGTCACGCTTTGCTTTTGGTTTCCGGTGTGAGCCAAGCCAAGATAGAATGGAGATATCATGATTCAGAACAGACCTGTCCAGCTTCAGGTCAGACAGGCAGCCCAGATTCTGGGGGGGAATATAACAAACTGCCACTATGCGCTTGAGGAGCTCAAGCGCCTCAGCCTTATTCTGTTTACCCAGACCCGGGCAGATGCCGCTGATATTCGCCAATGGTTTGCGGCCCAGGGATTTGGTGTTGATGAAGACGGCTTCTGGACAGCACTTCCCCTGCTGAAGGCTTTCCGGGAAAACAGGGCGCCCGGAGACGCGATTTCCTGGTCCTGGCACCCGGATCTTGCCGATAATCCCGAGGCCTGTTTCCGCATGTATTGTCTGCGGAATTCCGGAGCCTATCTGAAAGAGATCCTGGCCAGGCTGCCGGATGCGGCCTGGATGTATTACCAGGATGTGACCAACACCGCCATCCAGTTTCCCTACATCGATCAGATCACTGCCATCACACCGGATTTTGACTGGTCCGGCTATCACACCTATGTGTCTGTAGCGCCGGAAAACAATCCGGGCCGGGAAATCCGCTGGACCAGTCCGACCATTGATTATGCCGGAGAGGGGCTGATTTTATCCGCATCCGTTCCCGTCTATCTTCAGGAACGCTTCACCGGGTTATGGAGCATTGATCTTCCCATGGACAGCCTTTACAAGAAGAGTATTTTCGACACCGCCATGGAGGGACAGATCAATTTCATCATTGACCGGACAGGCCGCCTGGTAGCGCACCCATGGGTAGAGGCCAGGATTGACAAGGAAAAAGGAAGCGTCTACCTGGGGCATATCCGTGATCTTGACGAAAAATTTGCAGAACTTGATGTCCGTGCCCTGTTGAAAGAAGGATCTGGCCAAAAACTTCTGGCCCGGAACACCCGCAGCGAAACCATTGTCTGGTTTGAAACCATTCCCGGAATCTGTTGGATCTTCATTGCCAGCGTTCCCAGCCGGTCCATGGAAGATGCCGTCAACCGCCGGATCCGCAAGGCTCTGGACCATGTCCGGTCCGGGGATTTTTCCTATCGCATCAAAGCGGTTGAAGATATTGAACAAACCGGTCTCATTGTCGAAGGTTTCAACCTGATGGTGGAAGCTCTGGCAGAACAGGAACGGGTCAGAAAAGAGGCTAAAAAAGAAAATAAAAAACTGGAAAACAGGCTGCAGCACTTCCAGCGCATGGAAGCGATCGGCACTCTGGCCGGTGGCATTGCCCATGATTTCAACAATATCCTTTTTCCTATTCTGGGGTATACGGAACTTCTTCTCAGTGAGCTTCCCAAGGACAGCCGGGAGCACAAAATGGTGGGCAGAATATACGGGGCAGCCGGGCGTGCCAGGGATCTCACCCGGCAGATATTGACCTTCAGCCGGCAGACAAAACTTGAAAACAAGGTTATTCAATTTCAGTCCATTGCCAAGGAGGTGCTGAAACTGCTCCGGGCCTCCATCCCCACCAGCATTGAAATCCTGAATAATATCCGGGAGGACTGCCCCCCGGTATTCGGGGATCCCACAACACTCCACCAGATCATAATGAACCTGTGCACAAATGCCTATCACGCCGTAGAGGAAGCAAACGGACGGTTTGAGGTCTGTATGGAACCGTTCACAGTCGGAGAAAATGAAATGCCGGGACTTGAAAGCCTGGCACCCGGGACATACATCCGGTTGACGGTGTCGGACAACGGCCACGGCATGGATGAAGAAACCATCATGCAGATATTCGACCCCTATTTCACCACGAAAGAAGAAGGAAAAGGCACCGGACTGGGACTGTCTGTCACCTATGGCATTGTCCGTAAACTTAAAGGAGAGATAAAAGTTTACAGCGAGCCGGGAAAAGGCAGTGCATTCCATGTCTACCTGCCGGCGGCAGACACGCCGGCTACGGAAAAGCTCGAACAGGGACCCGAGCCCAGGGGCGGTAGTGAACGCATTATGCTGGTAGATGACGAAAAAAGCATCACGGTGATGATCAGGCAGTTCCTTGAGAAGTACGGATACAGGATCAAGCCTTTTACGGACAGCCGGAAGGCGCTGGAGTTTTTTTCGACATCGCCGTCAGGCATTGATCTGGTGATCACTGATATGAGCATGCCGGGCATGACCGGAGATATACTTGCCGCAAAAATCAAGGAAATCCGGCCGGAACTTCCAGTGATCCTCATTACGGGATTCAGCGAAAAAATTTCAGATACCACATATGGCACCACTGCCATTGATCGCTTTTTCATGAAACCGGTCGCGATCGGAGATCTGAGCCGTGCCATCCGGAGTCTGCTGGAAGCACCTGCTTAGGAACGGCTGTGGTGCTGCTTACGTTCCATGGCTCTGTTGTCATTTTATGGCCGCAATCAGATCCAGGTGAAAAAGGTAAATCCAGGTCGCCGGGAGAAGACACGGGAATTTTAAAATCCGTTAGGGTTGTCCTTGTATTCTTTGCTGGAATGGATTAAAAAATGACCGGACCTTTTTTAGGGGTAAGGTATTTAAAATGAAAGCCATTGCCAGAAACATCTCAGCGAGCATTTCACGATCACCCGGCCGGATTTCGATTCTCGGTTATGCCCTTCTGATTGCGGCGGGGACTGTTCTGCTGCTCCTGCCCGTTTCCACGGCTGCCGGGCATATGCGCCTTGTAGATGCCTTGTTTACTGCGTCCTCCGCCGTCTGTGTAACCGGGCTGACAGTGGTTGATACATCCGGGACGTTCACTCTTTTCGGGAAAATAATCATTATACTGCTGATCCAGACCGGCGGCATTGGGATCATGGTGCTGTCAACCATTTTTTTATTATCCATCGGAAGAAAAGTCAGCATGACCGGCAGGATTTTAATCCGGGATACATACAGTTTTACTGAAGGAAAAGGTGTGCTGTCGCTTGTAAAAGATGTTTTTGTTTTCACGCTGATCATTGAACTTGCCGGGGCTGCTGTTATGTTTCCAAGGTTTTATGCATCTCACCCTATTGGCGAGGCTGTTTTTTATTCTGTTTTTCATTCTGTCAGCGCCTTCTGCAATGCCGGGTTTTCACTTTTCCCGGACAGTTTTACAGGATTTTACAATGACTGGCTGATTAATCTTGATATCTGTGCATTGATTATTCTTGGCGGCATCGGCTTTGTGGTTCTCACTGAAATAAAGCAAAAATTTTCATTTTCCAGGCGGTGCTGGTCGTATTTCAGCCTGCACACAAAACTGGTCCTTTCCAGCACCCTGGTGCTGCTAATCATCAGTACGGCAATTGTTTTTTTACTGGAATGGTCCAATACGCTTTCGGAGATGACCCTGCCGCAACGGGTGCTTGCATCGTTTTTCCAGGCCGTGAATACAAGGACAGCCGGGTTCAACACCATCCAGATTGGAGATTTAACCAACGAAGCCCTGTTCATTATGATTATCTTAATGTTTATCGGCACCGCGCCCGGTTCCTGCGGGGGCGGCGTTAAAGTAACCACTTTTTCCAGCTTGATTATTTTAGGTGTTTCCCGGTTTTCCGGGCATGAACATCCACATGTTTTCAAACGTCGGATATCTGAAGAAAGCATTTCCAAGGCTGTCAGTCTGGTAATGGTAAGTATTCTGGTTATCGTTCTGGGCGTCATCCTGCTTCAACAGGTTGAAATAGGAGAGGTTTCCCATCGGTTTACCAGAGGATCGTTCCTGGAATTGATGTTTGAAACCGTCAGTGCTTTTGGTACAGTGGGCCTGTCAACAGGCATTACTCCCGGCTTTTCCGCTGCCGGAAAGCTGATTATTGCAATCATGATGTTTATCGGACGTCTGGGCCCCCTGGTTATTGCCATTGCCGTGAGCAGGCAGGGAACACCAAAACCCTATTCCTATGCCCAGGAAAATATTATGATCGGGTAAAGATTATGATCGGATAGAGGAAAAAACATGAAACAGTTTTTAGTTATCGGACTGGGTAATTTCGGATACTACCTGGCCACCCATTTGTATGAAAAAGGGCATGATGTCATGGCCATTGATAATAATTCAAATCTTGTCCAGAAAATCAAGAATCAGGTTACCCAGGCCATTGTTGCTGACGCAACAGATGTGAATGTGATGATTTCGCTCGGCGTGCAGGAAATAGATACGGCTGTGGTCAGCATCGGTTCCGTTCTCAGCAATTCAATTCTTGCCGTTCTTAATCTTCAGGAGGTCGGTATCAAGCATATTGTGGCAAAGGCAATTAATGAACCGCATAAACGTATTCTTGAAAAATTAGGAGTCAATGAAATTCCTTTCCCTGAAAAGGATAATGCCATTTCCATGGCAGAACGCCTTGATAATCCGAATTTAATCGATTACCTGCCCTTCCTGGAAGGATATGGAATTATTGAACTGGCCGTTCCCAAAAGTTTTGTCGGTAAAACCTTAAAACAGATTAACCTGACAAATCGGTTCGGTGTTCAGATTGTGGCCATAAAAGGGTTGGTGCCTGAAACCATGCAGTTTATTCCCAAAGCGGATTTTATTTTAAAAGGCAGTGATATTCTGATTCTGCTTGGAACCGATGAGGGGTTGGAAAAATTAAAGCATTCGTGATTAAACACTTGCAATAAAAATAAAATTCATATATTATACGCCCCTTGTTCTGAAAGAAGAACCAATATCAAGCAAACAACCGGATAATTTTATCAGACATAAGCCTGTTGAACACCAACGCAGCCGTTATGGCGGCGCCGGGGTTTTGTATGCTTAAATCATGATAGAGAAGACAACCTGAGGGTATAAAGGAGAAAATAATACCATGAGCAACACAGAATACAGCCTGTACAGCGGCGGACTTAAAGGCGCGGAAGAGGCATTTGGCAAATGTGCTGAAAAATACGGCATCAATGAAATTAATTTTTCTTTTGAAGGGCACAAATGCGCAAGGGATAAGAATATTACCCTGCTCAGCGAGGACGAATTGAAAAAAGGCAATATCAGCATGGAGATTGTTTCCGCACGAATGGGCAGAAGATATGCCCGGGCCGATAAAATCCGGAAAGTATTTCAATTGATTTTCCATATGGTCAACAAAGGATACCAGGTCGTTGCCGTGGGATGGATTCAGCCGGATAAAACCGTTAAAGGCGGCACCGGATGGGGCGTTGAACTGGCTAAATTCTTTAACCGGCCGGTCTGCGTTTTTGATCAGAATGTGAATAAATGGTATGCATGGCAAAATAATGAATGGATTGAAACGCTTCCTTTGATTTCATGCAAAACATTTTGCGGAACCGGAACCCGGAACCTTTCTGATTCAGGCAAACGGGCCATTGAAGATCTGTTTAAGCGTTCTTTTGCATAAGGATTGAAAAGCAATAATGATTTGTGCCAGTGATATATCGCTTTCATACGGGAAAAGAGTGCTGTTCAAAGATGTCAACATCAAGTTCACACCGGGTAATTGTTATGGTCTGATTGGTGCAAACGGTGCGGGTAAGTCTACTTTTTTAAAAATTCTTGCCAAAGACATTGAACCGGACACCGGAACCATCTGTGTTGATGCCGGCGAGCGAATCGCAGTGTTACGGCAGGATCATTTTGCTTTTGATGACCAAACGGTTTTAAATACGGTTATCATGGGTCATGAAAAGCTTTATGCCATAATGACCCAACGCGATGAATTGTATGCTAAACCGGATTTTTCAGAGGCAGACGGCATCTTGTCTGGTGAACTTGAAATCGAATTCGCGGAAATGGACGGGTATGAGGCAGAGTCTGATGCGGCTGTTCTTTTAAATCATCTGGATATTATAGAAGACCTGCATTCAAAAAAGATGAAAGAGTTGGAAGGTGGAGAAAAAGTCAGAGTGCTTCTTGCCCAGGCCCTGTTCGGGAACCCGGATATTCTGCTGCTGGATGAACCCACCAACAACCTGGACATTAAATCTATTGAATGGCTGGAAGATTTTCTCTGCCGGTTCCAAAACACGGTCATCGTGGTGTCACATGACCGTCATTTTATGAACCACGTGTGCACCCACATTGCAGATATTGATTTTGGAAAGATCACAAGTTATGCGGGCAACTATGATTTCTGGTACAAGGCAAGCCGGCTGAATCTGAAACAGAAACAGGCAGAAAATAAAAAGGTGACCGATCAGGCCAATGAATTAAAATCCTTTATCCAGCGGTTCAGTTCAAATGCTTCTAAATCAAAACAGGCCACTTCCCGGAAAAAATTACTGGAAAAATTAACCGTTGAGGATCTGCCTGTCTCCTCAAGGCGATATCCGTTCATCCAGTTTAAACCGGAGAGGTCCTGCGGAAATGTGATTCTGGAAGTGGACGGCTTAAGTAAAACCATTGACGGTGAAAAGGTGCTGGACAATGTGAGCTTTATCGTGAACAACGCGGATAAAATCGCTTTTGTCAGCAGAAACAGTGTGGCTAAAACCACCTTGTTTCAGATTCTTGCCGGAGAGATGGAGCCGGACAGCGGCTCCTTTCGATGGGGCGTGACCATTTCCCATGCTTATTTTCCTAAAGAGCATTCTACATACTTTAAACAGAACGGAACGCTCATTGACTGGCTACTTCAGTTTGCCCCTCCCAAAGAAAATGAAAATTTTGCCAGAACCTTTTTAGGCC
Organism: Desulfobacteraceae bacterium; assembly: GCA_050293905.1. Lineage (GTDB taxonomy): Bacteria > Desulfobacterota > Desulfobacteria > Desulfobacterales > Desulfobacteraceae > Desulfobacula. Next base: position 16,391 of record JBNKNP010000338.1, read on the forward strand.
GCATGCTTTTTTCCGGAGAAGAAGCTGTAAAAAAAATCAAGATGCTGTCCGGTGGTGAGAAGGTCCGCTGCATGCTGTCAAAAATGATGCTTTCCGGAGCCAATGTCCTGCTGCTGGATGAACCGACCAATCACCTTGATCTGGAAACAATTACCGCCTTAAATGACAGCCTGGTTAAATATTCAGAAGTTCTTCTTTTTACCTCCCATGATCATGAGTTTGTCAGCACACTGGCAAACCGGATTATCGAGATCCTGCCGGATGGTATTTCTGATCATCACATGACATTTGACGAATATCTTCATCATATGAAATCATCTGAATTTATTTAATTTCAACCCTCCTTACCCATGCAGCTGCATGGTGAAGACGATGCTTTTTTCAATGAAACCCTGATCTTGACTTTATTCCGGATCTCAGTCTATCTTGTATCTGATTTGAGACCATACTATTTTCTTTCATATTTTTGAAAAAGGCGGGTTTTCATGGATTTAAAACGGATTCTTCTTATCATTCTGGGTGTCTTGTACCCCATTGCCTTGGCTTTGATAATTTTATCGATTGAACTGAAATTACCGGAACGCATGATAGGAACAGCAGGTGCGTTTATGGGATTTTCACATTTGATCCTGATTGCGACTGCCTATATGTATGCAGAAGATAATGACCGCTCACCCTCACGCTGGTCTCTTTTTGTATTTATACTTCCTTTTCCGGCGGCATTAATTCTTGGATGTTTAAAACCCAAAATATGGGAATCTGTTTCTTTTGAAAATGAAAACAGCGGTGTTGTAAACTATGAAATGCCGCCTGAAATTCCAGCCGGCCTTGAAGAACCGCTGGAGCCGCCCTCCGGCCATTCTGGTTCCGGAATCAAAGCGATGATCGAAGAATTAATTGAAATCGGCAGGAATGACGGTTTTCTGTCCACAGCGCCCGGTGGGAACTTTAACGAGGATCTCCACCATAAAAAGGCCAGGGAAATAGGAAAAAAGCTGTATGATCAGGGCGGTAAAGACCTCATGAAAGACGTCTGCAAGGCTGTCCATTTCGCTGTGGGACCTGTTCAGGGCAGGGAGCTTGAATATGCCTGGAACAGGATCGGTAACTGGTATGCCTGATACTGATATTGCATGAGAGATCTGAAACGATAAAAAGCATCCGCCAAACAGTTTTTAATACCGGTATCCAGGCTGTGGACCTTGCTGCCTGTGTGGAAAAAAACTTCGACTGTTTCCTGATCGCTTGCAGGTCGGTAAAAGCTATTCCTTGGAACTTATTGGAAAAGCGTCAGCACCATGGCCCGGTTGGTGGAGGACTTATTGGGCGATCGGATTGACCGGGGGATAGTGATTACCCAGTATGGTCATCGCATGTCATTGAATAACAAACGTAGTCAACGCCTTTGTTGACAAGGGTTCCGGTCCGAATTATAGACAAAATGCCCGTTTTCGATTCTCCTATGTGGGTTTAATCCAATTTTCCAACCGTAACCC
>JBNKNP010000339.1:0-2841 GCA_050293905.1 Desulfobacteraceae bacterium
CATTTTCATCAGCTTCCTCTATCAGAAGCCGTAAATCTCTTAAAAAGATATCATCCTCTTTTAACTCTATTTTAAAGGTCTGGCTCAATTCCAGTGCCAGCTCGAGCAGGTCAATGGATTCTGCATCAAGATCCCTGACAAGATAGGTGTCAAAAAGGATATGATCTTTATCCACATCAAGGATGTCGCTTAAAATCTGCTTCACCTGTTCAAAGACTTGCATTGTTTTTTTCCATTTCTTCTGATCGTTATTAAAAATTTTCATCCAACCCAGAAAATCGCTCCAAAAGCAGCTTTTTTTCTACACTGATTGTTTGCCCGCGGATAATCCGTTGTCCATGGTGACGGCCACGCCGTTAAAGGATAAAGCACTGTCTGATAAAAAAAATACAATGCTCTCACACAAAGCATTTATATTAACGGCCGGTATACGCTCTTTTCTTTTATTTTTTTTTTGTTCCATGGCTGTTAAAAAAATTTTACCCCGGCCCGCATCCACATATCCCGGCCGGATGGTCACGGCTGTCACTCCTCTGGAAAAAAGCTCAAGCCCGCAATTTTTATACAGTGCTTCGCAGGCCTGCTTTGATCCGGCATAAAACCCCTGCCCGTGCGCCGGGCGGTCAATTGCTGCTGATGAAATAAAAACAAGCCTGCCAAACCCTTTTTGAACCATGCTTCTTGAAGCGCTGCGCACAAGAGATGCCCGTGCAATGACATTGTGCTGAAAATAAGCATCCATTTTTTCACAATCTGCCGAGGCCACCAGGCTCTCGTAATCGGTATGGGCCAGATCCACCAGATAATCCGGGTCTTCTTTATTCCCTTTAAAAAGGTCCGTGACAGAACAAGACTCTTCAAAATCAAAAAAGGCTGTGTCAAACCGGTTTTCCATCGTATTAAGCGCTGCAAGGATTTTTTCTTTTCCGTTTTCATTCCTGAATGTCAGCACCGGGAAAAGGCCTTCATCAATCAAGATCCTTGCAAGGCAAAGCCCGATATCCGAGCTGCCGCCGGTTACCAGGATCTTATTGCCTGAATAGGTCAGCTTCAAAACAGCAAAGTCCCCTGTGCCACCCGGATCTGTTTATCATACAGACAGCATTTTACCGGGATGATCTGTTCGAGGCTGTCTGTTACATCCTCTTCCCAGTGCAGGGAATAGGGATAAATCCCAGGCACCACAAAGCGTTTGAATTTAAAATTTTCCACCTGGCAGGTCTTTTTCTCCGTCCCCACCCCTCCGGTTTCAATATCCCGGAGAGCTGCTTTTAAAAAAGCATGTACAATCAGGCTTCCCGGAACAATGGGCCGGCCCGGGAAATGATCCTTATAAATCGTGTCATCCGGATCAAAATAAAAAACACCGCTGGTTTCCATATCATTTACCCATCATCAATCCGCCTTGATTTCAAGGCCCAGACTTTTTATCATTTCCATGTCTTCTTTGATGCTCCTGCCTTTGGTGGTTAAATAATCCCCGCTCATCAGGGCATTGGAACCGGCAGCAAACATCCAGGACTGAAAATCCCCCAGGGTGACTTCTCTGCCCCCGCAGATGGTGATATTTTTATCAGGAAGAACAAACCGGAACAGGGCAATGCTTTTTAACGCATCCAGGGAGGAAACCAGGGACCTGTCCGCCAGCGGGGTGCCGGGAATGGGATTTAAAAAATTCAGCGGGATCGTGTCCACATCAAGTTTTTTCAAGGTCAGTGCCAGTTCCAGCCGCTGTTCCCAGGATTCACCCAGTCCCATGATACCGCCGGAACAGACCACGAACCCGGCTTTTTTTGCAGCCTTTACCGTTGCTATGTCATCAGCGTATGCATGGGTGGTGCAGATATTATCAAAATGGCTTTCAGCGGTTTCAAGGTTATGATGATAATTGCTTAATCCGGCATTTTTAAGCTGCCCGGCCATTTTATCCGTTAAAACCCCTAAAGACGCACAAACATTCAACCCGGTATTTTTGCGGATCTTTTCCGTGGCAGCACAGACCTGATCCAGTTCATCAGAGCCGGGTGAAAAACCGCTCATGACCATGGAAAAATGGGTGGCCCCTGCCCCATCCATGCGCTTTGCCGTTTCAAGGATTTCATCCTGGTCCAGCATGGGATATACGGGCACGCCTGTTTTATGGTGGCCGGACTGGGCGCAATAGGCGCAGTCCTGTGAGCAGTGTCCGGATTTGGCATTGATAATGGAACAGGAAAAAACACGGCTGCCCTTAAAGGCTTCCCTGATTTTCCCGGCAGAAAATATCATATCAAAAATATCCGTGCCCGTCCGGGTCAGCAGCAAAGAGGCTTCGGCATCGGACAATTGGTGCTCAGGGTTGTGAATCACCGTTTGGGCAAGGGCTTTAATCTTTTTGTTTATCATCTGATTTTTTCCTTGTTCAAATAAAATCCATTTGCAATAAAAGAGCAGATATGGTTAGTATTGTCAACCTAAAATAGTGCGTGCGGTTTACAATTAAACCTCTAATTTCTTAAGAGACCGGATATGACCACAAGAGATACGCTGCTGTCAATGCTCAAAGCCGATACCGCCCAATGGGTGTCCGGAGAAGTATTGTGCCAAAAGCTTGGAATCAGCCGGGCTGCCGTATCCAAACACATGCGGATTTTAAAGGATATGGGATATGATATCTCCTCTTCCACTAAAAAAGGCTATCTGCTTTCCGGCACCCGGGATGAACTGATCAAAGCCGAAATCATTGACAACCTTGACACCCGCGCGTTTGGCAAAGAAGAGATCCTGATCCTGGATAAAACCGATTCAACCAATATCCAGGCGCGGCTTTTGGCTGAAAAAGGCGCCCGCCACGGCAGCGTG
>JBNKNP010000340.1:0-4084 GCA_050293905.1 Desulfobacteraceae bacterium
GTGGCCGGCCGCGGCAAACAAAGAGGGATTAAAATCGGAGAAATCACCTACGATGAAATTCCAAAAGAAATGCTTATCACGGTTGTTGATGAAAAAGACAAAGATTTTGTACTTAAAACCATCATGAAAACAGCCAAATCCGGCGAAGCCGGTGCCTTTGGTGACGGTAAAATTTTTGTCAGTCCGGTAGAGGAAACTTACACCATCAGTTCAGGTGTCAAGGAAACCGGTGAACCAGAAACAGAAGAGGTGCCGGCATGAAAGAAGTAATGGCCGTTATCCGCCTGAATATGATCAATGCTACCAAAAAAGCCCTGATCGAAACCGGTGTCTCTTCCATGACCGCTTCGGAAGCTTTGGGAAGAGGAAAAGGCCTTGTGGACATGACCCTGTTAAAGGGTGCGGAACAAGGATATGAAGAAGCCATCGCACAGCTGGGCCAGACCGGTCGTCTTTTCCCTAAACGCGTAATTTCGATTGTGGTTCCGGACAAACTGGTATCCAAGACCGTTGACACTATTATTGATGCCAACCAGACCGGAAAATCCGGGGACGGGGTGGTATGGGTCCTGCCGATCATGGATGCCTTGAGTGTTCGAACCAGTGAAAACGGAGACAAGGTTCTGGACGATTTTTAAAGGATCTGAAAAATTTAAACTGGAAAATCGAACCAAAAGGATGAAATAAAAAATGAGCGTTATAAAAAAAATAAAACCTGAAGATATAACACCTGAAGATGTAAAAAAGGAACTGGTTGAGCGGTATCCTGCCAAAGTTGCCCGAAAACGGTCAAAACAGATCATGGTCAACAAAACAGATGAAACAGGAAAAGGCCCGACCATTGGTGCCAATGTCCGTACGGTTCCCGGCATCATTACCCAGAGAGGCTGTTCCTATGCCGGATGTAAAGGGGTTATCCTGGGCCCGACCCGGGATATTGTAAATATCACCCACGGCCCCATCGGCTGCGGCTTTTATTCCTGGCTCACCCGACGGAACCAGACCCGCCCGCCATCTGACCAGGACGAAAACTACATGACCTATTGCTTTTCCACGGACATGCAGGATGAAGACATTGTTTTCGGCGGCGAAAAAAAGCTCAAAGCCGCGATCCAGGAAGCCTATGACATTTTCAAACCCAAGGCCATCAGTATATTCTCCACCTGCCCGGTGGGACTGATCGGTGACGATGTTCATGCCGTGGCAAGAGAGATGAAAGAAAAGCTGGGGATCAATGTGTTCGGATTCTCCTGTGAAGGTTACCGGGGCGTCAGCCAGTCTGCAGGCCACCACATTGCAAATAACGGGGTTTTCAAACACATTGTGGGTGAAGATGATACCATTATGGAAGCCGATTATAAAATCAACCTGCTGGGTGAATACAATATCGGCGGAGACGGTTTCGAAATCGACCGTATCCTGAACAAATGCAATATCGGTGTGGTGTCAACGTTCAGCGGAAATTCCACCTATGATCAGTTTGCCAATGCTCACACGGCTGATCTAAATACCGTCATGTGCCACAGATCCATCAACTATGTGGCAGATATGATGGAAATCAAATACGGTATTCCCTGGATTAAAATCAATTTTATCGGCGCGAAATCCACGGCCAAATCCTTAAGGAAAATCGCCGAATATTTTGAAGAACCCGAACTTATTGAATTGGTTGAAAAGGTCATTGAAGAGGAAATGCCTGAAGTTGAACGTATCCGCAAAGATGTGAAACAGCGGTGCGAAGGAAAAACAGCCATGCTCTTTGTGGGCGGGTCCAGGGCACATCATTACCAGGAGTTGTTCAGGGAAATCGGCATGAAGACCGTTTCAGCCGGATACGAATTCGCCCACCGGGATGATTATGAACGCCGGGAGGTGATCCCAAATATAAAAATAGATGCTGATTCCAGAAATATTGAAGAGCTCGCGGTTGAAAAAGATGAAGAAAAATATCATCCCCGCAAAACCGAAGAACAAATTAAAGCGCTTGAAGAAAAAGGATTTGAATTTAAAGATTACAAGGGCATGATACCGGAAATGGAAAAAAATGCCCTGGTTATTGATGATGTCAGCCAGTACGAAACAGAACTGCTGCTCAAAATCTACAAACCCGATATCTACTGTGCCGGGATCAAAGAAAAATATGCCATCCAGAAAAGCGGCATCCCCATGAAGCAGCTTCATTCCTACGATTCAGGCGGCCCGTACGCCGGATTTAAAGGGGCGATCAATTTTTATAAAGAAATTGACAGAATGGTCAATGCCAATGTCTGGCGGTTTCTTGAAGCGCCCTGGCAGACCAACCCTGAACTTTCAGCCAAATATGTATGGGAATAAACTGACCCGACCGGTTTTACTTTTTATCCCTTGATTTTAACTCATGACGATTAACACAGGAGACGTGCGCAAATGCTTCTCAGACATACAAATAAAACAATAAAACCCAGAAAGGCCCTGACTATCAACCCGGCCAAGACATGCCAGCCCATTGGGGCCATGTATGCCTCCTTCGGCATTCACAACTGTCTTCCCCACTCCCACGGATCCCAGGGATGCTGCGCCTATCACAGGAGCACCCTGACCCGTCATTACAGGGAACCGGTGATGGCAGCCACCAGCTCGTTTACGGAAGGATCTTCCGTATTCGGCGGACAGGCCAACCTGGTGCAGGCCATTGACAATATCTTTTCCACCTATGATCCGGATATTATTGCCGTGCATACCACATGCCTGTCCGAAACAATTGGTGACGACGTCAACCAGATAAAAGACAAAGCCTTGAAAGACGGAAAAATCCCTGCAGGCAAAAGCGTTATTCATGCCAGCACGCCAAGCTATGTCGGCTCCCATGTCACGGGTTTTTCAAATATGACCAAGGCCATGGCCATGCAGTTTGCAGCTGGCAGCGGCAAGTCCAACGGCCGGTTCAATATCATTCCCGGCTATGTTGAACCTTCCGACATGGCTGAAATCAAGGCAACTGCAGTGAAAATGGGGATCAAGCCCATTGTTTTTCCGGACACCTCCGAGGTGTTGAACGGACCCCAGACCGGTAAATACAAGATGTTTCCCAAGGGCGGCGTAACAAAAGAAGAACTGATCAGCACGGCAGATTCCATGGGGACCATTGCGCTTGGCCCCATGGCCTCTGCAGATGCGGCAAGGGCTTTGGACACAACATGGAAAGTTCCCTGCCAGATCCAGGATCTGCCCATCGGCCTTTCCGCCACTGACCGGTTTATCAATGCCTTGAGAATTGCAGCCGGTGTCAGCGTACCTGATTCCATCACCTTTGAAAGAGGGCAGCTTTTGGATGTCATCACGGATATGCATCAGTATTTTTACCAGAAACGGGTGGCCCTTGCCGGTGATCCGGATCATCTGATCCCCCTGGTGGAATTTCTCATTGATATCGGCATGCTGCCGGTTCATATCGTTACGGGAACACCGGGAAAAGCCTTTGAAAGAAAAATAAAGGCCCTGACCGATCCCCTGCCCTGTGATGTGAATGTAAAAGCTGGCGGAGATATGTTCGAACTGCATCAGTGGATTAAAAATGATCCCGTGGATCTGCTCATAGCCAATACCTACGGAAAGTATATTGCCAGGGATGATGATATTCCATTTGTCCGGTACGGATTTCCCATTGTTGACCGGATCGGCCACTCCTACTTCCCCTCTGTCTGTTACAAGGGCGGTATCCGGCTGCTGGAAAAGATCCTGAGCGCGCTCATGGACCGTATGGACCGGGATGCACCTGAAGAACGGTTTGAGCTGGTGATGTAAACAAAACCATTAAGGACAAATAAAATGAAAGCCATATCTGTACTGGAAGACCGTAAAAAACAAATATACGAAAAAGGTGACGCCGCCTTTGACATGTCCTGTGAAAAAAAGAGCCTTGCAGGCTCTGTCAGCCAGCGGGCCTGTGTATTCTGCGGTTCAAGAGTGGTCCTGTACCCGGGTGCCGACGCCCTGCACCTGATTCACGGTCCCATTGGATGCGCCTCTTATACCTGGGATATCCGGGGTGCGCTGTCCAGCGGTCCTGAACTCCATCGTATGAGTTTTTCTACGGATCTTTCAG
>JBNKNP010000341.1:0-2674 GCA_050293905.1 Desulfobacteraceae bacterium
TGATAACCAGTCAAGTCTAGAAATTATTTTACCCTCCTTGCAGAATGCAGGTACAACATGTTGGGCTTGTATCAGGGGAGGCGAACTTAAGTCAAGACAAAAATCAATACCATTCATCCTTTAAAAATTACAATCACGCGATTATATTGACCGGGCCATAGCGACATAAAAGGGATGGATATCAAGCTATGCCGGAAAGGTGACCTGCAGGTCAGGTCAGGTCAACACAGATGTTCAGACGCTGGATATGAATCTGTCCGTCATGACAGGAAAGTATGTTGACAGCGGCATGATCCTGGCTGATCCGGAAGATATTTTTTAAAGGCATACCCAGCAGGTGGCACAGGATGACGCGAATGACCCCTGCATGGGCAACGATTAATATGTTTTGGGGCAGGGTATGAACCAGGCGTTCAAATTCCGGAATCACCCGGTTGTACAGGTCCTGGAAGCTTTCCCCGTCCGGCGGACGGAAGGTGTCCATATTTTGGCCGCGGGCTTGAAATTGATCCGGGTACCGGTGTTTGATCTCTTCAAAGGGGATATTTTCCCATTCCCCCAGATGAATCTCCTTTAAATTTTTTCGGGTTTCCACAGGGACGGCATGAAATTCCGCCACGATACCGGCCGTGGTCCGGGCCCGGTCCAGGTCACTTGAAACGATGCTGCTCAGCGGAATATGCTTGAAATAAGCAGCCAGATTCCGGGCCTGAATCCTTCCTTTTTGGCTTAACGGCAGGTCGGTATGCCCGATGTATCGTTTCCCGGGACCTGTTTTTGCCTTGGCATGGCGGACTAAAAAGAGGGTCAAGATGTTTCTCCCGGTAAAATAATATCTTCAAGCGGCATATTCACTATTTTTTCCACCCGGCGTTTGATCTCAAGGGCCTGATTTTTCCGTCTTGAAATTTCTTTTTTTGCGTCCGGATCCTGTCCGAAACGATCCAGGGCCGACTTGAAGCGCTGCTCCAGGAGAACGATCCGGCTGTCCATCACACATTTGTCAGCCAGATATACTATTTCGTTTTCTTTGATCCTTTCCGGCACAGGATCAGGCAGATCCATGTGGGCGGCCACGATATCCGCCACACGATGAAAGCCCAGGTTTTTAATCAGGCCGGCTCCGGCCCCGGCATGATTCTTTTGATTTCTTGCAATATCGTGGAGAAGGCAGGCGGCCCGGATCAGGCAGGGGTTGACTGAATAGCCGGCCTTCAGGATTTTTTGTGAGATGCTGTCTGCCACATCTGCAACCTTTCGGCAGTGATCCGCAATTTCTCCGGAAACCGGATGAATGCGGGTCATGATAATATGGCATTCATCCGGGTCCGGTATCTCATAGGTGTCAAAACAGGCCAGTGCGGCTTCGTAATCCTCTGGGTGATCCATATCCATAAGGATATGTCTGTCCGGCACGTCTATATTTTTAGAAGGGCAGGCATTATCTTCCAGGACGGTTCTCAGGCCGCCATCCTTTTGAGATGAAAGAATGGCCGGGATCAGTTTGGCCGGGATCAGGGGCGGGTGGCCCCGCTGGGATTTAAAACAGGGATAGATGATGTGGTTGTTATAGCGATGGTATGCTGCTTTGACCAGATCAATGGTCAGGGGTCGGACCAGGGGAATATCCGCAGGTATGACGAAAAATGCATCTGTCTGGTTCCCAATCTGCTGAACACCTGCTTTAACCGAGGAAAACATACCCTGATCAAATTCGGGATTTTCCACAATCCGGACATCTGTATGCCTGAGTGCCTGCTCGATGTCCTGTCCCCGGTGCCCGGTAACGACCAGGATATTATTCACCCCATTTTCCTTGAAAACGCTGATCAGCCGTTCAATGGCAGGGCGGCCGTCAATGGGAAGCAAGGGTTTAAACCTGCCCATGCGCGAGGAAAATCCAGCAGCAAGAATGACGGCTGAAAAATGAAAATCAGGCATGTCCGCTGGTTACTTTCTTTTTTCCAGGATCATTTCAGCAAGGATGCTCACGGCAATTTCCTCCGGGGTTTCAGCATTGATTTCAAGGCCGACCGGTGAATGGACCCGGTCAATATCTTTCTGTTCAAATCCCTGGTCCAGCAGCTGCCTGTAAATGGCGTTGCGTTTTTTTGAACTCCCGATCATGCCGATATATCCGGCTTTGGTTCTCAGCGCCTGGGCAAGGACTGTTCTGTCATGAAGATGGCCTCTTGTAAAAATGACAATATAGGAATCTTCATCAATATCACATCCGGAAAATGCGTCGTCAAAGCTGTCCAGAACCCGTATGTCATGGGCATCTGGAAATCGTTCCCGGTTGGCAAATTCCTTGCGGTCATCCGCCACGGACACGTGAAATCCCGTCATGGCCGCGATGGCGGCAGTGGGCTGTGCCACATGACCGGCCCCGAGCAGCCAGGCCGTTTCCGGTTTTACAGCCGGTTCAATAATCAACATCCCGTTTGGGATCTCCATCAGTTTCATGGCTGTGAGGTTGCAGGTCTGTTCGTTCCATTCGTCCGGCAGAGAGAGTTGTTCCCCTGCACTGTCCGCCGGCCCGTTCAAATTACCGTGCACTGAGCCGTCAGCATAAACAAGGTAATGGCCGGTACTTTGGATCTGGTCCTCCGCACCCGTGATTCTCTTTAAAAAAAACACCTTCTTATTTTGGTCCAGAGCCTGTTTGTACAAC
>JBNKNP010000342.1:0-10679 GCA_050293905.1 Desulfobacteraceae bacterium
CACCTTCCCGGACTTTCAGGCCGAGTTTGAAATCGGTGTGGAATTCATATCCACAATTCGGGCAACACATGAGCATTCCCCCGATATCTGCACGGAATCTTCAAATGCCTGGTTCAAAACTCTGGGTTTTACTGTAAACACTATCTCCGAGGCTGCATAAAAAATTTTCCTGCAATTAAAAATGTATGTTAAAATCAATATTTATCAGGCAATATGAAACCGGATACCGGGTTTGAGCTGTCACCAATAACATGCAGACTTAAAAGAGCAGATCCTCATGATTCTTAATTTTGTTCGTTTCATTGGCACGATTCTCGTTTTCCTGTTTTCAATTCATTATTTTTTATATTTTTCCACCTGCAGGTTTCTTAATGTCGAAGATATTAAAATAAAACAGGTTTTATTCCTGATATTCCTTTTTTTGTCTCTTACCTTTGTTGTGTCATCAATTCTTATCCACATTTTTAATTCCCCGGTCACAAGAGTGTATTACTTGATTTCAGGGCTCTGGACCGGTCTGATGAGTTTTCTGGCCATTGTTTTTGTAATTATATGGATCATTAAAGCAGGCTTATGGGTACTGCCGGTTGAACTGCCTGAAAAGAACATTATCAAGGGTTTGGCTCTCCTTTTTTTTGGTGCGGCAGTCATTTATACCGGATACTGCCACTACCGGTTTTATAAGATCAAGATGAAATTTATTGATATCCCTGTTCAAAATTTACCGGTTAAATGGCAGGGGAAGAAAATCATTCATCTTTCCGATCTCCATCTGGGAGGCGCAAAAGATATAACATTTTTAAAAAAAGTCATTGCCTTAACCAATGAGCAGGCTGCTGATCTGATTGTGATTACCGGTGATCTGTTTGACGGGGCGACCAGCAGTCACGAACGATACACATCAAAATTAAAGACATTTAAAGCCGGACATGGTGTTATGTTTACCAGCGGCAATCATGAGGTGTATTCCGGCATTGATCAATCCAGGCAGATCATTGAAAAGTCAGGCATAACTCTCCTGGATAATAAAGCAGTAGTGATTGACGGACTCCAGATCCTGGGGATCTCCTATCCTGAATTTGATAATAATATGGGTTTTGATTTTAATGATCCGGAAAAATTCACTAAAGATCTGCCAACGATTTTGCTTTACCATACACCCACCCGTATTAAATCAAAGGATCAGGATATTGCCGGTTCAGGTCATACCGATTATCTGGCCCCGGACATTGCTTTTGCAAACACGATCCGCCACAACATATCATTACAATTATCCGGCCATACCCATGCCGGACAGTTTTTTCCTTTTACCATGCTTGCAGATAAAATATTCAAAGGCTTTCATTACGGCCTTCACCAAATCGGAGATTTCCATATCTATATCAGCTCCGGTACCGGGTCATGGGGGCCGCCTTTGAGATCAGGCTATTTATCTGAAATTGCGGTGATCACATTAACCCGGCCGGAATAGAATGCAAGACTGCGGCATCAGCTCTCTGAAAACGGATCGATCACAGCCCCTATATCAAATACTTCATGGCAGGCCGGGCAGATAAACAGCCATTTCACCCTGTTGTTTTCCTTTTTCAGCATGGTGTGAAATCCGTCTGCATATCCGCATTCCGGGCAGATCCTGAATTCATTTTCAAATTCAATTGAATGAATTTTTTCTTCCATTTATCCAACCTTTTCTTTTCCTGTTATTTAATGATCTGCAGGCGGTCTTGTGTTTCATTATAATCAAATCGAATGGACTCACCCGGGTTGAACTCTGATTTCAAGATTGCAAGGGAGAGCACATTTTCAAGTTCCTGCTGGATCACCCGTTTCAGCGGACGGGCGCCGAATGTCGGATCATATCCTTTTTTGGCAATATATGCCATGGCCTGTTCGGAAATCTCAATTTTCAGATCGCGGGCAGCCAGGCGCCTGTTAAGTTTATCAATTTGTATGGCGGCGATCGCCTTGATATCTTCCCGGGTCAATGCATGAAAGGTAATGATTTCATCAATCCGGTTTAAAAACTCCGGTCTGAACACCTCTTTTAATGCCTGGGCAATGCCCTGTTCCACATGGGAATCATCCAGATGATCAATGCCGGCCTCCTGAAGAAAGCGGGACCCCACATTTGACGTCATAATAATGATCGTGTTCCTGAAATCTACCGTCCGTCCGTGTCCGTCCGTCATCCGGCCGTCATCCAGCACCTGGAGCAGCACATTGAAGACATCGGCATGGGCTTTTTCAATTTCATCAAACAGGATGACCGAATAGGGGCGCCGCCGGACTGCTTCGGTCAGGAACCCGCCTTCATCATATCCCACATAACCCGGAGGGGCGCCGATAAGCCGGGCAACCGAATGTTTTTCCATATATTCGGACATATCCACCCGGACCATGGCCTGTTCGCTGTCAAAAATAAATTCAGCCAGGGATTTTGCAAGTTCCGTCTTTCCCACACCGGTGGGTCCCATAAAGATGAATGTGCCAATGGGCCGGTCTTCGGGCTGGAGGCCCGATCTTGCACGACGCACGGCATTGGATACCGCATCAATGGCATTTTGCTGCCCGATGACGCGTTTTTTAATGTGTTCCTCCATCTGGACGAGCTTTTGCTGTTCACCTGCCAGCATTTTTGATACCGGTATACCGGTCCAGGTGGAAACCACTTCTGCCACATCTGATTCTTCAACATCTTCTTTAAGCATTCGTTTGCTCTTCTGAAGTTCATTCAAAGCGGCTTTTCCCGCCTCCAGATCTTTTTGCAATTGTTCAATGGTTCCGTAGCGAATCTGGGCCACTTTTTCCAGATCACCGTTTCTTTCCGCCACATGGGCTTCGGTCTGAAAACGGTCGATCTCTTCACGAATGGCGCTGATCTTCTGGATATGCTGTTTTTCATGATCCCATTGAAGTTTGAGCGGGCCCACCTCTTCTTTCATGGCTGCAATCTGTTTTTCAAGGATTTCAAGCCGTTCTTTTGACACCTTGTCTTTTTCCTTGAGCAGGGCCTGTCGTTCAATCTGTGCCTGGGTGATCTTTCTTGTAATTTCATCAATGGCCCGGGGCATGGAGTCGATTTCGATTCTCAGCCGGGAAGCGCATTCGTCAATCAGGTCCACTGCCTTGTCCGGCAGGAACCGGTCTGCGATATACCGGTTTGAAAGGGTAGCCGCGGCCACAATGGCTGAATCCTTGATCCGGATCCCGTGATGGACCTCATACTTTTCCTTGAGCCCCCTTAAAATGGATATGGTATCCTCCACACTGGGTTCTTTGGCAAAAACCGGCTGAAACCGTCGCTCAAGGGCGGCATCTTTTTCAATATATTTCCGGTATTCATTCAGCGTGGTGGCTCCCACGCACCGAAGAGTCCCCCTGGCAAGGGCGGGTTTGAGCATATTGGAAGCATCCACGGAGCCTTCAGCAGCACCTGCGCCCACCACCGTATGAAGTTCATCAATAAACAGGACAATCTCACCGCCGGCCTTTTCCACTTCTTTCAGTACTGCTTTTAACCGGTCTTCAAATTCGCCTCTGAATTTTGCCCCGGCCAGCAAAGCGCCCATATCCAGGGCAATCACCCGCCTGTTTTTAAGGGAATCCGACACATCCCCTTCAACAATTCTCTGGGCAAGGCCTTCGACAATGGCGGTTTTTCCCACACCCGGCTCTCCAATGAGCACGGGATTATTTTTACGTCTTCTTGAAAGCACCTGAACGATTCTGCGGATCTCTTCATCCCTTCCGATTACCGGGTCCAGGCTTCCCTCCCTGGCAAGCTGGGTCAAGTCCCTGCCGAATTTTTCCAGGGCCTGATATTTTTCTTCAGGATTCTGGTCGGTCACGCTCTGATTCCCCCGGATATCTTTGAGAACCGTTAAAATCGCCTCCCGGGTTACGCCATGTTTTTCCAGGATATCCTTTGCTTGGCTTTTCATGGTGGCAAGGGTTAAAAGGAGGTGCTCCAGGCTGACATACTGGTCTTTCATTTTTCCGGCTTCGGCCAGGGAAAGATCCAGCATTTTTTTCCCTTCCTGGGAAAGATAGATATTTGAGTCTCCGGACACTTTTACCTGTCCGGCAATGGCTGTGTCTATATCGCCGGCCAGTGCAGAAACCTGGATGCCGATCTTTTTTAAAACCGCCAGGACAATGCCCTGATCATCCGTCATCATGGCCTTTAAAAAATGAATTGGCAGTATGGCCTGGTGATTGTTTCTCTGTGCAATTTCATGGGCAGATTCAAACAGTTTCTGGGATTTCATTGTTAATTTATCTAATAACATGGCTCACCTTTCATTATTTTTTATGACTTGACAGATAAAGTAATGCATCTTGTTTCTGCGTCAACCCGGGTCTAATGGATTTTATTTTTTGATCCGTGCAGATCCGGCTGTTGTCAATGCCGGCACTCACCAAGTTCTATATCATAGCCCTGTGCACAGCCCACCTTTCCATTGACAGCTCCCACCATGTGGTATATCTTTATTCGATAGCTTAACCTATTGATTAATCATTCATGAATAAAAGAGTCAATAATGGAAAACTCTGATTTTAAATATATTCGAACAAAACTGGATAAAACCCAAAAGGAAATGGCCCAGCTTCTGGGCGTTTCCATCAAAGCCATTCACAGCTATGAACAGGGCTGGCGGAAAATTCCGCACCATGTTGAACGGCAGCTGCTGTTTTTGTTATCCCGGGCCATGCCGGCAGTGGGAAAGGATTCCAAAATGTGCTGGGAAATCAGAAAATGCTCAGACACAAAAATGGAAAAATGCCCGGCCTGGGAATTTAACTCCGGTGATCTGTGCTGGTTTATCAACGGGACCAAATGCAGTGGAGAGGCGCATAATTCCTGGGCTGACAAAATGGAAGAATGCAGACTGTGCAAAGTTTTTAAAGGATTTTTTGAAACACAAAAAGGATAACAACAATGGACGACATATTTAGAACCACTTTTTGTCAGCCCATCAGGGACAAGGCTTCCGGCCACAGAAAAGAGCTGTCAAAAGCCATCAGCAACATTTTATCAACCCTGGAAGACGACAGATTATTTGCCCATGTGGGAGATGAACCCATTCATTTTTCAACATCAGTCAAAGAAATGATCGAAAAGTTCAGGGAAATTCTTTTCCCGGGTTATTTTTCAGAAGAAAAAATCGACGGGGCCAATGTTGTCTATTGTCTGGGCCAGTCCATTTCACAACTCTACGATATTTTGTCGGAACAGATTATTCATGTATTACGGCATGACTGCCTCCGGTACGGCCAGACCTGCTCCGAATGTGAAAACAGCGGCAATGATGTGGCTTTGGAAGTCATCAGAGCCATCCCCCAGCTAAGACTTTCCCTGGCAGAGGATGTCAAAGGTGCCTATGACGGAGACCCGGCAGCAAAAAGTCATGATGAAATCATCTTCTCCTATCCAGGTCTTTATGCCATCATGGTTTACAGGATTGCCCATGTTCTTTTTACACTCAAAGTCCCTCAACTGCCAAGGATCATGTCAGAACATGCACACAGCCTTACAGGCATTGACATCCACCCGGGTGCCCAAATCGGGGAACGCTTTGTTATTGACCATGGCACAGGCATTGTTGTGGGTGAAACCAGTGTGATCGGCAACAATGTCAGACTCTACCAGAATGTCACCATCGGTGCATTGTCCCTTCCGCCCAATTCCGGCATAAAACTCAGGGATGCAAAACGCCATCCCACCATTGAAGATGAAGTCATTATTTATTCAGGCGCCACAATACTGGGAGGCGAAACCATTGTCGGTGCCCGTTCAGTGGTTGGGGGCAATGTATGGCTTACCGAATCCATCCCGCCGGATACCAAAGTCTTTATGGAGTCCCCGGGCCTTATTTACAAACATCACCAGACCCAAGGAGAAACACGGCATGAATCTAAAGTCTGATATTACAAAAACCTGCGGCAATACACCGCTGGTCCTGATCCGGTCCGCAAGCAGGCAGACAGGTGCCTTTATTTATGGAAAACCTGAATTTTTCAATCCGGTCTCAAGTGTAAAAGACCGGATCGGCCTTGCCATGATTGATGATGCCTTTGAAACAGGAAAAATCAATGCTGACTCCACTATTGTGGAACCCACCAGCGGAAATACCGGTATTGCCCTTGCCTTTGTGGCCAGGGTCAAGAAGCTCAAACTGATTCTGACAATGCCGGAAACCATGAGTATTGAACGCAGGCAACTGCTCAAGCAGTTCGGCGCCACACTGGTCCTTACACCTGGGAGCAAGGGTATAAAAGGAGCTATTGAAGCTGCAAAAGATATCGTGGCCAGGACCCCCAACGCCTTTATGCCCGACCAGTTCTCCAACCCGGCCAATCCTGAAATCCACCGCAGAACAACAGCAAAGGAAATCTGGGAGGACTCCAACGGAAAAATCGATATTTTTGTGGCAGGCGTCGGTACCGGCGGTACCATTACCGGCGTTTCCGAAGTTCTCAAACAAAAAAATCCCAATATCCTGTCCATTGCAGTTGAACCGGCAGCCTCGCCCGTACTTTCCGGCGGAAAACCCGGACCCCACAAAATCCAGGGCATTGGAGCCGGATTTATTCCTGAAAACCTGAATGTTGATATTATAGATGAAATTATTACCGTTGAAAATGATCAGGCATTTCAAGGCGCTAAAGAACTGGCCCTTAAAGAAGGTATTCTCTGCGGCATTTCATCGGGCGCTGCTTACCATGCTGCTAAAATTGCAGCCGCACGCCCTGAAAACAAGGATAAGACCGTTGTCTTTATCATTTGCGATACCGGAGAAAGATATCTGAGTACGGATCTGTTTTCCGACGATTAGAATTGAAGACAGGCAGGCTGCCGGCTGCTGTGTCTTGATCAGCGAAGATCAGGAAGAAGCCGGCCAGGGGTGTTGTTTTTTTGATGAATGGCCTTTTTAATGGATGTCTTTTTCCCTTCTTCAAATCCCCGGTTATAGGCCAGGGGTGAGTAATGGTACCGCAGACTTTGCTTCGTGGTTTTTGGAAAGACCCGGTTGATTTCTGTTTCAATTTTGTGTTCCATGGATACGGACAAGGCATGCTGCATTGCAACGAGCGCTTTTTTTTCTTCAGGACCCGTGTGAAAATCAGATTTTGATTGTTCCAGGGTCTTTTTAATCCCCTGGGTAAATCCCAGGTAAAAGGACACCTGGTCTTTCCGGCCATATCCGCGTGAGGATCTGTTTGACCGCCATAACCTGTTCCCGGTTTCAAAAAGGTAATGGTAGACATATTCTGCAATTTTCAAATTTTCCTGCAGGCCGAATAACACGATTGACTGATACGTATCCTGATCCCGGGCATCATAATATTTGGTCAGCACGGAACGGACAAAATAAAATTGACGCAGGAGATGAAGAATACTCTTTTGAAGCCTTTGAATCTGCTTTTTTTTATGGGTGATGACCAGATACCCGGCTTTCCTGTACTCGAATTGATTTTCATCTTTAAACAGATCCAGATTATGTTTTTGAATCAATGCATTGGCTTTCCGGGATGCCAGCCGGGCCTCATGTTCATTGTCCGATCCGGCCAGGGAAAATAATTTTTCAACCGTATTCATTATCTTTAAGGTTTCAGGGGAAGGCTTGGCTGTTGAGGCCAGCGTCTCCGGCGAAATCCTGCCGCCGGCGCGGACAAATCCCGGATCAACACCCAGTCTGGCACAGGCTTTCCTGAAAAGGGGACCGTGTCCCTCGTTTTCTTTTAAAACTTCCCAGACATATTGATGTGCCATTTCATGTTTTAAAACCTCTATTACGATGTGCCAGGGATGAGTCAAAATTAAATACCGGGAAATGGATAGTGTTCTTGAATCCGGCTGCCATAAACCCAACCGGATCTTTGAATCAGATATGCGGATAACGGGCAGTTCCATATCAACATTATGATAGCAGCAGATTGTTTCAAATTCCGTCAGCAGCCGGTGGGACCATACCAGCTCATCACTAAAAAAATCATCTGTCATGTTCTAACACACCCTTATTATTGAAGATGAAATATGGTCATGCAATTGTCGAGTTCTTTTTTATCCCCTGTGTGTTTCCCCACATCGTCCGACAATTTTACCGTATGCCGCCAGGGCTTGTCTGAAGCGGCACGGCATTGTGTCATTTTAATAACGATATTTAACGGCGTCACCCCGACATCATTGGTCAGGCTGGTACCGATACCATATGCGTCCCTGACCCTGCCGCGGCAGTAATCATGAATTTTAACCGCTGCATGAACATCCAGTCCGTCTGAATAAACAATGGTTTTGGTCCCCGGATCAATATGAAGTTTTTTATAATGATCCACCATTTTGTCTGTAAATTCAAACGGATTGCCTGAATCCTGGCGGACTCCGTCAAACAGCTTGGCATGAAACGTATCAAAGGTGGACAAAAACACATCCGTGGTATAGGTGTCTGTCAGCGCAATTCCCAGATCGCCGTGGAACACCCTTACCCAGGCATCCTGGGCCGAAGAGTTGGCCATCCTATAACCGTGAAGAACGGAATGAAACATGAACCATTCATGGGCCAGGGTTCCAATGGGGACTAAATTGTATTTATGGGCCAGATGGACATTGCTGGTACCGATCAAAGTATGGTTTTCAATACTGGTCAAATCCCGGATAAGCTGGTCGTGACTGGATGCTGAAAATCGTCTCCTGGTACCGAACTCCGCGTATTTAATATTATTCCGGCTCAAAACCGCCGCCTTTTCAATATTGATCTGTTTCCGCCTGTCCCGGGGAAATTCCTTTTTCCCGCAGATCTTGAAATAGGCCTCGCTGATGATGGCCATCAAGGGGACTTCCCATAAAATGGTCCGGTACCAGGGGCCTTTAATGGTGAGAGAAAACCGTTTTGCATCCTGAAAGACACTTACTTCATCCGGGTTGTATTGATAGGATTCAAGGAAATCAAGGTAGACCGGGGTTAAAAAATAGCATTTTTCCTTTAAAAATGACTTTTGATCCCTGGTCAGTTTCAGCGCAGTCATTTTGTTGATTTCATTCAAAACCAGGGCATCAAATCCCCTGGGAAATACGGTAATGCTTCGGTCAAAAAAGTCATATTGCACCTGGGCCCTCGGATACAGGGTATGAACAGCCTGCTGCATGGAAAATTTATAAAGGTCATTGTCCAGAATGCTTTGAATCAATTAATTATTCTCCCTGAATCATTAAAAATATTTTTCTTTTTATGGATTGAATCAGCACAAAAAGCAACCCTTGAACAGTTTTTCAGCCATACAATGATCTGAAATACGACATATCACACCTGGTGCAAATTTAAACCTTAAGCTGCAAATTGCACGCATTTTTGGAAATATGATCTTTTCAGAGGCCTTAAAATCCTGTTATAACCGGGGGAAACGCAATAATCTGATTTTTTAACCGGGACCGCAAGGAAAAAAAAGAATATTAAAGCACTTATCCTGTTCGGGCTGGCCACGGATTATTGTGTCAGGGCAACAGCCATGGATGCCTTACAAACCGGATTTGATGTGATGCTGCTCAAAGATCTGTGCAGGGGGGTGGCCAAAGATACGATCCGGGCTGCCTTGCAGGAAATGGCAGATGCCGGTGTCAAAATCATTGAATCAGGAGAGATCCTTTAAATTTCCCATTGTTGATACAGTCCCGGATGTAGTTTCGCATAAAAAGGCAGAGCCATTTCTGACGCTGCCTTCATAGAAAAAATAAAATTTGTGCAGCTATTTTCTTATCTTCCGTCTTGTAACCCCGGCAAGACTTAGCAAACCGACACCGAAAAGAAGCATGGTGCAAGGTTCCGGTATAGGTGCGCCAGGATTGGGATCAATATACGAATCACTGTATTCACCGTTAATCGATTGTACATGCAAACCAATGTTGAAATATTCTTTACCAAAAAATTTTTCTAAATCTAAATATTCATGATCTTTATTAAGAACAGTAAAGACAAAAGTAGCAGATTCCCCTGTGCTTATTCCCCATTTGATCGGGGAGTTATTTCCATTTTCACCTTCCGGCCTTGAAGCTCTAAAGCCCAAAACTGCATCAAATCCTTCAGACTTACCTCCAGGAAGATTAGGATTGCCGTTAGACATTTGGGTAAAATTGATTTCTGGAGAAGAAAAATCCATATGGGGATCAGTCAAAAGATCCTCTGGATACTCAAAATAAACAGATGTGATAACCGATCCATAATCTTCATCTGAATTTTGAATAACGAACTCTACTGTACCGGCAGTGACATTATATTCAACCGTTCCTCCCAGGGATACGTCCTCAAAATTATTTGTTATATTTTTAAAATCAAGGGTCATGGCAGATGCATTACTACCACCGGCAAATAAGACTATCAAACCTACTATTATGACAAATTTCTTCATATATCCTCTTTCCCATATCAATTCTGTACAAAAACTTAGCAATGCCTTTTCTACAGCAATATTGATGCCAATATTAAAACAATTAATGTTTTTTGAGTATACACAGAGCATTAATCATAATTTTTGTATATTTTATGCATATTTTCACGCATAATTATGAAATTAACTTCATAAATATAGGCAATTAATTTCATAAATTTATAGGATTAATTTCATTCATGGTTTTAGAGAAACAGGAATCCCGTTGAGAATTGTTCCAAAGGATGTTTTTTAAA
>JBNKNP010000343.1:0-8775 GCA_050293905.1 Desulfobacteraceae bacterium
GTGGTTCAAAATAAAGAAAAGACACCCCGCAAGCCCTCCGGAATCTGTGGCAGCGGAGTGATCAGTGCTGTGTGTGAATTTAAAAAACACCATATCATCAGCAGTGATGGCAGATTCACAAAAAATACGGATACCAACGGCTGTTTAAAAGAAAATCCTGACCGGTTTACCATTGTTAAGGCGGAGGAAACCGAAGCAAACAGGCCGATTGACATTACTCAGTCAGACATCAGATCCGTCCAATTGGCCAAAGGAGCAATCGCAGCAGGGATAAAAATTCTTTGCCAAGAAGCCGGGATTAATCTTCCGGCAAAGATACTCATTGCCGGAGCTTTGGGAAGTCACTTTAAGGCCGACAATCTGATTTATCTTGGTATGCTTCCCGATATAAATCCGGACCGTATTGAAATTACAGGCAACGCAGCAGGAGCAGGAGCAATTTTAACCTGCTTGGATCCAGACAAGAATATCGTCATTGAAAAACTGATGAATCAAATAACTCCGATTGAGTTGAATACGAACGAGTCGTTTCAAAAACACTTTATTCAGTCTCTTGGGTTCTGATTTGATATCAACCCGTTCCGAAATAAGAATAACACTGATAAATCAAAAACTGTTTATTTGAAAACCGAAGTAATAAACCGGTTCATCTCATCAAAACTGATTTTTTCAACCCTGGCCCGGCCGATTTGTTCAAGAAAAACATAGAAGAGATCCTTGCCCTGTTTTTTCTTGTCCTTGCCGGCTGCCTTGATAACGGAACGGGCATCATAATCAAGGGTTGTGGGCAGGTTTAAATCTGCCAGGAGCCCCTGTATTCTTTGAACGGATTCTTTGGTGATATAGCCTTTCTGCTCTGAGAACAGGGCTGCCGCCACCATGCCCATGGATACGGCCCGGCCATGGCCGGCGCGTTCAATCTTTTCAATGGCATGACCGATGGTGTGGCCGAAATTGAGTTTGCGCCTTTCCCCGGCCTCTTTTTCATCCTGCTGCACAACCTTGGATTTTATATTTACCGAATCCGCAACCAGTTTAAAAATGACGTCATAATCCAGATCAAGCGCTTTTTCTTTGTTGGTTTCTATAAAATCAAGCATGGCTGCATCTTTGATCAGGCCATGTTTGACTATCTCTGCCAGACCATTGGAAATTTCCTGTTCAGGCAGGGTTTTTAACAGATCAATATCACAAAGGACAAACCTGGGTTGATTGAACACCCCCACCATGTTTTTGTAAGAATCCAGGTTAACCCCGTTTTTCCCCCCCACACTGGCATCCACCTGGGAAAGCAAAGAGGTTGAAACAAATCCGAAATCGATCCCCCTTAAAAAACAGGATGCCGCAAATCCGGTGATATCACAGACAATTCCGCCGCCAATGCCGACAACAAAGCTTGACCGGTCGCAGGAATATTGAATCAGCTCCCTTAATATACATTCGACCGTGGCAAGCGTCTTGATGCCTTCACCCGTACCAATGGTAATCACAGGAACATCGGGAAAATCCTTTGAATAATATTTTTTTATATTTTCATCTGTAACAATAACCACCTGACCATTGGGCAGATAAGTTTCCAAGTTTTGAATACGTTCGCCGACATGGATGGATGAGCGGCCAAGCTGGCCGTCAACATAAAAAGTCTTCATCTGATTCTCCGGATAGGGGTTAAAACCGTTTGTCCAATTTTTTAACTGGTTTGTATCAATAATCCGTCAATTGGGCAATAAAAAAGGGTCGCACTCATTATTGACAAAAGCATTTTCCTGTCCTATTGCCTGAAGGATGAAATTAACGTTTGACTCATCAGCAAAGGGCGGAAAATGAAAACAATTTTAAAAATCCTGGTATTTATGATTTTTCTGGGAATACTGGTCATACCGGTTGCACTGATTGTGCTGACCATTGAAAAGACACCGGCCGTTTCCGCGTATGAAGAACTATCGCTTGATAATATAAACCGGGTAAAGGCACTGATCAAAGAAACCAGGGCAGCCCGCATGAAAAACACACAGAACCGGATGTTCAAGATCAATGAAAACGATTTGAACCTTCTTGTCAGTTATGCCATGTCCCAAAGCCGGCAGAAAGGTAAGATCTATTCAAAAATCACATTATCGGAAAACAATATTCACGCCAATATTACAGTGGTCCTGCCGGCAACACCCCTGGGCGAGTATGTGAATATTTCTTTAAAACTCACAGAAAAAACCAATACATTGGACATTGCTTCGCTTGGGATCGGAAAGCTTTTTATATCCGGTAATATTTTAAACTCAGGTTTAAATTTTTTACACAATAAATTTTCAGGCATGGAGGTGTATGAAAATCTATTGGAAAACGCTGATGCAATCGAGCAGATTATCATAAAAGACAAGGTGTTAAGCATTTTTTATCAGTGGGACCCAAAAGCGTTTGCAAAGCTTAACGAAAGTTCCAAACCATATTTAATGACGGAAAACCATCAAAAAAAACTGATCTTCTACTACAATAATCTGTCAGACAGGATAGGACAGTACAAATCGACAACCATATCTTTAGCCCATGTGCTGCCTCCCTTGTTTAAACTGGCCCGTCAGCAGTCTTCCCTTTCCGGGAACCCGGTTTTAGAAAACAGGGCGCTGCTGCAGGCCATGGCATTATATTCCATTGGGAAAAACCCAAAAGATTTTGTCCGTGCAGATCTTCAAAAAGATATTGCACAACCGGCTGAAAAACGGTTAGTCCTGAAAAGAAGACGGGATTTGCCAAAACACTATCTTGTGTCTGCCGGTCTCTCCGTTTCAGCGGGCAGCAAATTTGCCAATTTTATCGGACTGGCAAAAGAAGTTGACGATTCCGACAAGGGAACCGGATTCAGTTTTGCTGATCTTGCCGCTGACAGGGCAGGTGTCAAACTGGCAGATCTTGCCGGTGCTTCGGATCAAAGTGCTGCGGCAATTCAGTTGAAAATGGCCTCCGTAACTATTGAATCGGATTTTATGCCTGCCATTGACCATTTGCCGGAAGGAATCATGGCTCTGGAATTTAAAAAGAGGTATGTGGATCTGGACTCAAAGAGCTATGCACTGGTGAATGATGAAATTACAAAAAGGATCGGCCAATGCAGCGCGTTTCAATAATGATGGGGATGTAAAGAAAATGTGAAGACATAGTCAATTACCATTTGATTTTAACGGCTGATCAGGGTAAGGTTTTGGAAAATAATTAAAATACTTAAAGAGATATGGCAATAAGCGCAATCATAGCAGATGATCATACCATCATTCGTGAAGGACTGAAAAGTTTGCTTACTATAAAAGGGGTGGGTGTCGCGGCCATAGCAAAAAATGGCCGTGAAGCGATTGAGCTTGCCATTCAGCATCGTCCGGATGTTGTAATCATGGATATCTCCATGCCGGATTTAAATGGACTGGATGCCACGGCAATTATCTGCCGGAAACTTCCCAATACTAAAATCATTGCCCTATCCATGCATTCGAGTAAAAAACATATTGAAGAAATGCTTTCCTCGGGTGCATCCGGGTATATTTTAAAAGAATCTGCCATGGATGAGCTGTATGATGCCATCCAGGAAGTAAACAAAGGCAATTTTTATTTAAGTGCCTCATTGGCCAGAATGTATATGGGTAAGAATCCGGTCTGCAAGTTTAAAGATGCTGACTTGATACCCAGGTTTAAAGATCTCTCAAAAAAAGAAAGAAATATTCTCCAGCTGGTAGCAGAAGGCGAAAAAACAAAAGACATTGCACAAAAATTAGGTATCAGTGTTAAAACCGTTGAAACACATCGAAGAAATATCATGAAAAAACTTGGTATTTTTAACATTGCCGGCCTTACAAAATTTGCAATTAAGGAAGGAATGATATCCCTGGAGTAAAAAAAAATGATTTTTTTTGCAAAACTAGGGGTTTTCCCCGATTGAAATCACTTTAAATATTTACTATACAGAGTCAGGCTCGCGACACACTGGATAATAAATATTTTAAAGGTGAAAGAGCATGGAACATATTCAAATTAAAAATGAAGAACCAGACGCAGTAGAGGCCCTGGCCGGTGGAATTGCCCACGATTTTAATAATCTCCTGGCTGCGATCAAAGGGCGGGCATCCCTGATGCTGAACAGTGTCAAACCTGCGGATCCGCTATACCGGCATATAGTAGAAATCATTAACTGTATTGATAAGGGATCGGAAATCGCCAACCAGTTGCTGGGATTTGCAAAGGTGGACGAATATTATCCCACCTCCCTTAATGTGAACCGGCTGGTTCGCAGGGTTGTTGAAAACCTGAATCTTTCCAGCAATAAAATTGTACTTGATGTAGACCTTGACGTAAAACCCTTAATGATTGAAGCCGATCAGGATAAAATCAGTCAGGTGCTCAACACCATAATTGAAAACGCGATCCAGGCCATGCCAAGAGGAGGAAAACTCTCTGTCAGCACGGAATCCGCTTCTATTTTAAACGGCACTGCAGATGCCTATGGCCTGAAATCAGGCTTTTTTGTAAAAATAACGATTTCAGACACCGGCATTGGGATGGAAAAAGAAGTCCTGGATAAAATATTTACTCCGTTTTATTCAAAGAATCATGAACGATATCCTGATAAAAAAGGTCTGGGGCTGACATTTGCAAGGGAAATCATCCAGAATCATGAGGGTGTTATTGATGTCTGGAGTTCACCAAAGGCCGGATCATCGTTTTCAGTTATTCTGCCGCTGAAAGAGGCAGCCAGCAATCTGGATATTCCCTCTGAAGAGGAAAAACTGATCCTGGGAAATGAGTCCATTCTGCTGGTGGATGATGAAGAGCGGATTTTAACCGTTGGAAGAGAAATCTGCAAGGCATTGGGTTACAAAGTCATTACAGCTGACTCCGGGAAAAAAGCATTAGATATTTATAAAAGGGAAAAAGATAAAATCAACCTGGTTATTCTTGATATGATTATGCCCAATATGAATGGGCTGGAAACATTTTTAAAATTAAAAAAAATCAACCCTGAAATAAAAGTTCTGCTTTCCACCGGATATTCCATTGATGAAAAGGCCCAGAAAATGCTCAAACAAGGATGCAAAGGGTTTATTTTAAAGCCTTACAGTGTTATTGATTTTTCTCATAAACTCAGAGAAGTTCTAAAATAGCTACAACCCGCTATACCCTTACAGGCCGCTGGTTTCAAAGCGGCCTGTGTTTGTTTTTTGTTCACTGCATTCAAGTCTTGACACCCGATGTTTGATTTCTTATAGTCCTTCAGAATTTATAGCAAACTGACCGTGTTTTAAAAGAGTTGTAATGATCAATTTTGACAGCAGTGCACCGGTAAGACTGAAAGGGGTTGGAGATGGTTTCTGGATCACACTGGATCCGTCCTGCCCGGAGTCTGTTCTTAAATCAGAGATTGACAAAGTATTTGGAAAATTAAAACACCTGGCCATCAATGCAAGTGTGGTAATTGACATAGGCGGGGCAAAAGGACATGATGACCTGGTTGAGGTCCTTCGAAAATATCTTATAAAAACCTTTGAAATTTCAAAGGTGACCCTGCCGCCTAAAAAGCGGTCAATCCCTACCCAGCGCATCCGGCAGAGTGACTTGAAAAAAAGCTGGAATCAGCACCAAAGCAATGTCCTGATGCTCAAGGGAAGGATAAGGTCCGGCCAGAAAATCAAATCCAGAAAACATGTTGTCATTGCCGGAGATGTTAACCCGGGTTCTGAAATCGAAGCAGGCGGGGATATCATCATCCTGGGAAAACTTGCCGGAAAAGTTCATGCCGGAAGTCCGGAAGATAACAATGCCATTATCTTTGCCCTTGATTTTAAACCGACACAGGTGACCATTGGAAAAGTTGTTGCTGCAGGCATGGAAGAAGAAATCAGTGCAAAACCGGAATTTGCCTGTGTTGAAGAGAACGGGATTGTTGTTAAAGATTACATGAAGGCCAATCCGTTTAAGCGGATACCCTGGCCGGAAACAATGTAAATACATATTTAGATTAGAGGTGAGAATTGGAAGGAAAAGTAATTGTCGTTACATCGGGAAAAGGCGGTGTCGGAAAAACAACGGCCACTTCCTCAATCGGTGCTGCCCTTGCCCTTGAAGGCAAGCGGGTCGCCATTGTGGATATGGATATTGGATTAAGAAACCTTGATGTTGTCATGGGCCTTGAAAACAGAATTGTTTTTAATATTGTTGACATTGTTCAAGGCAGATGCAAAATCAGTCAGGCAGCCATTCGGGACAGACGGATAGAAAATTTATTTTTAATTCCGGCATCCCAGAGCGACAACAAAGATGTCCTCACCACTGCCGGTGTCGAGCGCATTGCTAAAAAATTAAAAAAAGAGTTTGATTTCGTCATCATGGATTCTCCGGCCGGTATTGAAAAAGGCTTTGAAAATTCCATCGTGGGCGCCAGCGAAGCCCTGGTGGTCTGCACCCCGGATGTTTCTTCCGTCAGGGATGCCGACCGGGTTATCGGGCTGCTCTATTCCCGGTCCCTGACCCCGAAGCTGGTGGTCAACCGCATTGAACCGGAGCGGGTAAAAAGAGGAGAAATGCTCAGCCATGAGGATGTGCTTGAAGTTCTTTCCATTGACCTCGCCGGCCTGGTTCCCATGGATGAACATGTATTGATCTCATCAAATACAGGCACGCCCCTTGTCTTAAAAAATGAATCCAAAGCAGGGATGGCATTCAGAAGGATTGCCAGACGGCTTAACGGTGAGCCTGACCTGCCCGTTGAAGTCCCCTCCTGCAAGACCAGTGTATGGAGCAAACTCGGCAATACGTTCCGACGGAAAAAATAAGGAGAATTGAATGTTAAGCGGACTACTCAAACGATTTACCGGCCAGAAAAAAAGTAAAGACACAGCTAAAAAAAGACTCCAGTTCTCTTTGATTTATGACAAACTTGAGGTGAATGATACAACATTGAGTGATCTTCAGGCAGATATTGTGGCTGTGATTTCAAAATATTTTGAAATTGATAAAAACTCCCTTGAACTGAAACTGAAAAAAGATCATGACGTTTCCGCACTGGTTTTCAACACCCCTATTCTCCAGGTAAAACGAAGATAAGCCCCTCCCAAAAATCCATTCTTGTGAGCGAACCCACAATGAAAAATCAGCTGCGAGTGCATCAACGGCTTTATACCGGCCATATCAGGCCGTTTGATGCAGCACGGTAATCAAAATCTCAGATATCTGGAAAACCGCCGCGTATTCCTTAGAGATCAATCCGGATTGTCTATGTCGACAAAAGTAACAATGTCTCCTTTTTCAGAATTGAAAACAACAGCTTCTTCATCAATGGAAATCGTTCCGGGATCCACCATTTCAGGAATTCCCAGGCCCATATAAGATTCTTCATCAAATTTTGTTAATGCACTGCCGGCAATCATATTCAAGGCTTCCTTTAATGTACCGTCCGTCATTTCTTCGGGCAGATTATCCTCGTTTTCTCCTAAAAAGTTCCGGGTCATGACATCCAGGACATTCCGGGGGAGCAACAGATACATCGCACCGGATTGTTTCCCGGAAAAGGTGATTTTGCAGGCTCTGGAATTTTTAGCATCAAGAAGGGCTGATAAATCCGGAACCGTATTCTTTTTTTCTTCCACAGTAAAATAGAACATGGTTTCCATGACTTCAAAAATCGAATTCGTCGCCTTCATCATCAACGTCTTCTTCATAATTCATTTCTCCCAGTATATCGAATAAAATATCCCTCAACTGTTCCGGGGCAAAGGGTTTTTTAATATATCCGGCCGCACCCTGCTTTAAAAACTCGTCTCTCTTTTCACGGCTTCCCTCGGTGCTGATGACAACCACCGGGATCTGATCAAACATTTCATTGCTTTTCATTTCACTGATCAATTCAAGTCCGTTCATCTCCGGCATATTATAATCCGTAAGAACTATATCCACCCAGTTTTTCTTGAGTTGTTTCAGGGCCTGTTCACCATCTTCGGCTTCAATAAAATTCGCATTACCGTACCCTGCTGCCTTAAAGGTTTTTTTTATCACCGCCCGCATGGGCAGAGAATCATCTACAATCAAAACTGAAATAGTCATTGTCTCACCCCATTATAATTTATATGGCCTGCTGGATCAAACCACATTTAAAAGGTCTTCCACCTCTTTGAGATTCAGCACAAACAACGCCATGATATTTGAAATATCCCCGGCTTCCATGCCCAGTGATTCCATTGCATCGGTGTTGAACCGGTATGCCAGGCCGTCCGTACCCACACCGATCCCCATCATCATGCAGATACAGTCCGCAAGATAGACTGCGGCAATCTCTTTATCTTTAACCAATGATATATCCTCAAGATGATGATGCCGGATAATCTTGATCATCTTTGGAGAAAATTTCCACATTTTGGCAATCATACCGCCAAGCTCTGTATGGTCCACACCGATCACCCGCTTTTCAGCTTCAAGGAATGACAATTTTTCCTGCACAACCAAATGGGTTATTTTTTGAATAGAATCTCCAACAAACCGGTCAAGAACCGTTTTCCCGATGTCTTTGAGCAGAGCGGCTGTGAAAAGGGTATGTTTGCCTTTTAAATTCAATTTCTGTGCAATCTGCTTTGCAATCAAGGCTGAGGAAACCGAGTATTTCCACATGGCACCATCATAAAGCCCATACCCTTTTTGATCACCGGACAATGTTTTTGCGCCTGAATTGATGAGAACCACCTCAACGACCTGATCAATGCCGAGCATGCTGACCGCGTCCTTGATGGATTCCGCCGGATGTTT